>DASUVL010000554.1:0-10148 GCA_036379015.1 Niastella sp. | reverse complement strand
TTAATTTTTCTTCTTAAAATGCGCAATTATATCAACTACCAGTTGATGCCGCAATATGGCGGGATTGAGGTGTATCAGCTTCTTTAGCAATTTTGGCGAAGCATGAAGCGCTGTTTCCAATTGAATAAGTGCTTCTTTGGTTTTACCCAATGCCAGGTAAATGGCGCTCAGGTAATATATGAATATGGGTTTCGATTCGGTGATCTTTAAAGCGGCTTTTACCTGCTCCAACGCCTCTTCATAAAATTCGCCCTGGTATAAACAGCGAATGAGCGCTTCCCAGCTTGAGATGTTACGTGGCCGTTGCCGCACCACATTAGAAAAATATTGTATAGCTTCTTTATAATCTCCCATCTGCATTTTACATTCACCCATAGCAAGGTTATACTCAGGTTGCAGACGATGTATCTGCATGGCGCTTTCCAGTTGTTTCACCGCCATCGACCATTGCTCTTCGTTAATATAGGTGCAGGCTATTTTATAATACAGTTTACTATCGCCCTGGTTCAAATGCGAAGCCTTGCGATAATAGAACCGTGCCTGTGCAAAGTTCTTCATACGATCGTAACAGTGCCCAATGGCTTCATAGATCACATCTTCAGGACGCGACAACTCCAACACTTTCTCCAGCACTTCTATCGCGTCTTTATATTTACGTAAACGAATAAAGGCATCGCCCATATTGCGGTAGGCGTAATCGAACTTTTCGTCGATCGTAACAGCATATTTATAGGCATCGATGGCCTTTTCGTATAGTTTTAACCCCTGGTAAGCGGCAGCCAGGTTAAACCAGGCCAATTCGCTATATGGGTTCTCATCTATGATCTGGTTATGCAGGGTAATACTTTCTTCATTACGTCCGGTGAAGTCGGTCCAGAAGCAGATCTTGTATAACGCTTCTTCATTAGTGGGTTCCTGTTCAAGGATGAGCTTCAGGCAGTCGAAGATCTTATCAAACTCTTCATAATCGTCGTATACGTCTGCCAGCTCAAACAGCAGTTCTATCCGTTCCTGGCCATCGAACAACTGCAGGGCATTTTCAAGCAGTTCTACTGCCTTCTCCTGCTGGTCGAGCGCCAGGTATACATCTGTTTTTAATATGTACAGGTTAATATCGTTGCTGTCGAGTAATTCTGCGTGGTGCAATATTTCCAGGGCATCAGTATAGTGACGGGTGGCTATTAAGAGATCTGCCTTTTTAATAAGCAATGCCGATGAATAGGGATATTGATCAATACCCATTTCGGCAGCTTCCAGGGCTTGCGGCAGGTCTTCTACATCATCAAAATAGTCGATAATTTTTTCGAAGGCTTCCTCCTCGAGGAACGAATTTCCCCGACCCGCTTTCAGATTCTGGAACTGCTTAACTAACTCCTTAATTTCTTCATTATCCTGACGAAACGGATTTTCTCTCATTCTTTTAAATAGTAGGTTAATGTAAAATAGGATATTCAGTTCTCTGTACCAATTTTAGTTTTATACAGGTGTGAACAATTATTATAAAGTAATAATAATTACTTATTCCTGCCTAACTACCGATTGTTTGTAACTTCTATTCATCAACTTAATCTGTGTAAAAAGCATTTACCGGTGAATTACAACATTTTACAGATAGAGTTCAAAAAATTATAAAAAAACCAACCGTTTTGTTATGAAATCCGTAACATTTATGTATCTCAATCGTTAAGAGAAGTATAAACTTTAATCTAAAGGGTTAAAAAAATCCAAATATTTTTTTATATTTTTGTATCATATGCAAGCAAACTCTACGCTAAAACTTAACCACATGCTTAAAAAGACCATCATCAGTTGTGCGATGATCGGGGCATTTGCGCTTGCGCTGGCTAGCAGCGGAGGTGGTGATAAAAAGAAAGCGGAGGCGCTTCGCAAACCCGATTTTACTCCTATCAGAACTACAAATGGCTTCACACTGAAAGCGGGACCTGCTTACACAGGCAGCCACACTTTTAGCAGTGTACGCACGAATAACTACATCACTCACAACACTGTAGTTACTTATCAGCAAGGCAATAGGGTATTTATTTTACCTTACAAAAGCCGGGTTAATGTAACCCCTGATAATTATTCTTATCGCAACAATCTGAACGCTATTGACCTGAAGATCAGGTTACGCCGTAAATAACCCGGTTTCCCAGGTTAATTACTTACGTTCATTTTCTTACTTTCCTCATAGGTCATTTCACGGTAGCCTGATTTAGGTATGTCGAATTTTGAAGCCGGCACCGGGTTCATATTAATTTTCGATACCGTATATTTTATGGTCAGTTTACCCTGTACCAATTCATATTCAAGTGGTAATCCATTCAGGTTCTTAAACTGATAATCGTATTCCCTGTTCTCGGGAACGATATCCGGCGTGTAGTATACGGTGAAGGTTGTTCCGTCGGGTAATGTAGCCACCGCTTTAATACAGTTATAGCCAGCAATGGTCTTCGTTTCGCTGGTATTGGCAAAGGTTATTCCATCATAGCGTTTATTGTTTTCCGCCCAGTTCTCATTGGTCATCCTGATCAGGAGTTTCTGCCCGCTCACTTCCTTTAAAACAACAGATGTACCGGCTTTTGTGTCATGAATGGTAGCCGAAGAAAATAAGGCGCTGGCCATTTCGGCGCGGCTCATATTTCCTTTAATATATATTGTTTTGGTGTGTCCGTCAAGGGCATCGGCCATTTTGGGCTCTTTACTCCCGCTCGAGATACTGGCATCATAAACCAGGGAAAGCTCGCTTACCTTACGCTGCGCGTTAGCGGTAAACAGCATGCCCATACAACTAACTAACAGTAATCCAATATGTTTTTTCATGTATCTAGGGTTGTAACTATAGAAAGATGAGGATAAGGTGCTAAAAGTTGCTGCGTAAAATACAAAGACCGGCCAATTTTAAAAAGGTAAAGCGGGAATTATTGATAATAATGTTAAAAATGAGGCAGTTGTGGCGGAGCAGACGCAATTTCTGATTTCGAGATTGGGAGATTTCTGGATTTGCCCTTATTTGAGCCTCCCCAAAATCTCAAAATCCCAAAATCTCAAAATCACTTAATCTATTGTGCCTCCACAAAAAAGGTGAGCTCCATTCAGAACTCACCTTGCTATGTAATTATTTAGATCAATCTACTTCTTCTTCTGGCCACCCTTGGCTTTTTGCGCCTGCGCCTGGGCTTCCTGCATGGCTTCTAACCGCTCCTGCCACTTCGATTTACCTTTTGGCTTCTTCCGGTTCTCATCGATCTTAGCCAGTATTTTATCGTGATCGATGATATAGTTCTGAATAACGAACTGTAATATCAGCGTTATAACGTTCGAAACGGTATAATACCAGGTTAAGGCCGCCGGTAACCGGTTGAACACAAATAATAAGATGAACGGGAATATATAAGGCATGTACTTGAGCGCCGGATTGTTTTGATCGGGCGTCATGTTCATGTTATAGATCGAGATCAGGAAGCTGGTGGCTACAGCTGTAAGGGTAAACAAGCTTAAGTGATTGCCCAATCCCCAAACGTTGAAGCCGAACCGCAGGATCACATCATACGAAGCCAGATTATCGGCCCATAAAAAGCCTACGCCCCGCAGATCGATATTTGAATTAAAGAAACTATACAACGCAAAGAATATAGGGATCTGTAAAAGAGCAGGTATACAACCACCCAATGGATTCACCCCGGCTTCCCGGAACAATTTCATTTGCTCCACACCTATCTGCTGCTGATCGGTACCATACTTCGCCTTCAGCTTTTCAATTTCCGGTTTTAACGCCTTCATTTTTGCGCCACTCAGGTAACTGGTATACACCAACGGTGAGGTGAATAACCTGATAAATAAGGTAAGTAACGCAATGGCTATACCCAAACTACCGATAAAGCTTCTGAAGAAACTAAATACCGGCATTACAATATACTTGTTAATGGGACGAACAAAGGCATACATATCACGGCCCAGGTTCACGATCTTGTCCATTTCGGGGATCTGATCTTTGTGCTGCCTGAGGATGGCGTAATCATTGGGACCATAAAACAACTGCATGGCTACTGATGCGTTAGGCCCTAATGGTAACCGGGTTTGCAAAGCCGTGGTTACTTCAGCTACTTTAGAGGTAGTATCTTCCGCATTCTTGATGAACTTGATATCACCGGAAGTAAACTTGTCTTTAGTAGCTATGAGTGAGGTATTAAAGAATTGTTGCGAAACGCTTACCCATTGTACCGGCTTTTCGAAGGTTTTGGCCGATTTCGTCATGATGTAGTCGAAATCATTATCCTCGTAAAAACAAACAGTACTTTGCTGACGCTCATAGATCACATCTGTTTCCTGCTGACCGGGTTGCGATTGCCAGATCAGGTTAAAATTACCCTGGGTCAACATTTTATCGGCCCCTGTCATTTGAATTGACCAGTCGATCAGGTAATCATTTGGTCTGATGGTGAACTGGTGGGTGATGTTGCCAGAACCAGGAACGGGTATTTGAAAAAGCACCGTTTGGCTGCTATCTGCATTACGTACCACTTTCGCCGGTGTGAAATACAGATCAGAGATCTGAGCAGACGTGCCGGAGGCATTAATGCCATACGATATTTTGTCAAATGCCGTATTATTTAATAAAACCGGTTTATTGTCAATGAGTGATTTGTATTTTTTGAGCTCAACCTGTTTTGGTTGGCCGCCTTTGCTGGTAAAAGTGATCTTAACTACCTCATTTTCAACCACTGTTAATTGCTCAACACCGCGGGTAGCCACCTGGTTTGTATCTACAGTTGTAATTTTGGCAGTGGTATCGTTTGCGCGGGCAATGGAATCCTTTTTAAGTTGTACCCGTGCGATTGAATCTGCTCGTTGTTGTTGTTGCGACTGTAATTCCTTGGTATTCTTGGTAGAAGTAAAAAGATAAACAAACAGTAAAAGCGCTAACAACACAAAGCCAATCACCGTATTGCGGTCCATGTTCATTATACTACGAGTTTTGAAGAGGTGCAAAGATAGATGGAAGTTGTAAGTTTTAAGTTATAAGTTGTAGGTTCTGCATTTTTATTACAGAAAGATAATGGTTAAGTATATATAACCATGATCTTCAACTACTTAAAACTTAATACTTAATACTTAAAACCTCTAAATCATCTCACTTTGCAATAAAGGGTTTTTTACGGTAGTCTTTTGTTCGCCGTATTCTTTGGCTGCTTTTACAAAATGTACAAATAACGGATGTGGAGTTTCCACCGTACTCTTTAGTTCAGGGTGGTATTGAACACCAATAAAGAATGGATGTGCAGGCAGTTCCACGATCTCAACCAGCTGGCTCTCGTTGTTCTTTCCACTGGCAACCATACCGGCTTCCTGAAACTGACTGAGGTACCGGTTATTGAATTCCCAACGGTGACGATGACGTTCGCTGATGATTTCGTTGTTATATACCTGACGGGCAAGGCTGCCGTCTAAAGTTTCGCAGGAATAAGCGCCCAAACGCATAGTACCACCTTTGGAAGTAACTGCTTTCTGCTCTTCCATCAGGTCAATGACCGGATCGGGTGTATTGAGGTTCATTTCGGTAGAATGCGCTTCTTTTAAACCCAATACATTCCGGGCATATTCAATAACAGCCATTTGCATACCCAGGCAAATACCAAAGAATGGTAATTTGTTTTCGCGGGCATATTTCACAGCTAAGATTTTACCCTCAACGCCGCGATGGCCAAATCCAGGTGCAACGAGCAATCCATCGAGGTTAGCCAGTTTCTCCCCTACATTTTCTTCTGTAATAAATTCACTGTGCACATTTACGATCTGCACCTTGCATTCGTTCGAAGCACCGGCATGAACAAATGCTTCGAGGATGGATTTATACGCATCCTGCAGCTCAATATATTTACCGATCAATCCAATGGTTACCTGGCTCTTGGGATATTTCAGTTTATCCAGAACCTCTTTCCATTTTTGCAGATCGGGTTCGTGAAAATTACTGATGTTGAGTTTTTTCAAACAAATAATGTCGAGCTTCTCCCGCATCATTGCCAACGGCACTTCATAAATAGTAGGAGCATCGGCTGCTTCAATTACCGCTTCTGGTTTTACATTACAGAACAGCGCTATTTTGCGACGCAGGTCGGGCGTCAACGTCTTTTCAGTACGGCAAACGATGATATCGGGATGCACACCTTCCTGGCTCAGCATTTTAACGCTGTGCTGGGTTGGTTTGGTTTTTAATTCTTTGGCTGCTTTCAGGTATGGGATCAGGGTAAGATGTACCACTACAGTATCTTCTTCCGGTAATTCCCATTGCAACTGACGCAACGCTTCTATAAATGGAAGGCTTTCAATATCCCCTACGGTACCCCCCAGTTCGGTAATTATAATATCGTATTTGTCGGAAGCACCCAACAACTGCATCCGGCGTTTTATTTCATCGGTAATATGAGGTACCACCTGAACGGTTTTACCCAGGTAAGCGCCTTCGCGTTCTTTATTAATTACAGTTTGATAAATACGGCCGGTAGTTACGTTGTTCGACTGCGATGTGAAAATATTCAGGAAGCGTTCGTAGTGACCAAGGTCAAGATCTGTTTCGGCGCCATCTTCCGTAACATAACATTCGCCGTGCTCATATGGGTTGAGCGTGCCCGGATCGACGTTGATATACGGATCGAACTTTTGAATTGTTACCCTCAATCCCCTCGCCTGCAACAGTTTTGCCAGCGAAGCTGCAATAATCCCTTTTCCTAATGATGAAGTTACCCCACCGGTAACAAAAATATGCTTGGCCATATTGTATGGTTATTTTTTGACAGTTCGTTAGACGACCGACGTTAAGCCAACGTCTTCATATTCTTTACTACAAGATTAATCTGGTTGACCAGCGGAAACTTATAACTCTTAATGGAAAAATAATTCCGGGAGGTCGTGCGAAGTTACGGCAAATAAATGCGCCAGACAAAACCCGATTTTTTGGTGTGGAAAACCAGGCCATAAGCTGTGAATAGCATTAAAAACCAGTTAAAATCAGGGTTTTAGGGGGTAGGCAACAGCTTTTCTGGATAGAAAGCATGCTAAAAACAAATGTGCCACGTTTTGAAAACATGGCACATTTAATAATATTTGAAAGTAAATCACAACTAATATATAGCAGAGCTTCTACTATTTAACTTTCGTAACGGTAAGGACTTTTAGTTGATAAGAAGCAGTAACGGCTGTTTTTTTATCGCCGAGTATTTTACCGCCATCAACTTGCCGGGTTTTAGCAGAGTGTAAAAAAACAATAGCTGCTATTTCAATAAAAAGTATAAAAAAACTAAGTCGCTCCTTTTTCATAAGTGCTAGTGGGTTATTACCTTGGGTCCTATGCGCTGTTTTTCGCGCAACAAAAGAACGAAAATTTTAGCTCATGTGCAAGCAAACATATTCTTTTTTGATATATTCGTAATATTACGCATAGCTTACACTGTAATTTTCCTTTCCACATGGCAATAACGCAATCCCTTATTAATATACGCTTTAATTCGCGCACCAATTAACGTCTAAACATATATTTTTATTTGTCATCACTTGAAGAAAATTTGTAATTACTAACTATCCTTTGCAATTTTATCGTAGCTGGCTACAATGCCTTTAATGAGAGATGAACTGAAACCCTGGTGCTCCATTTCATTAAGACCTGCAATGGTACAACCTTTAGGTGTAGTTACTTTATCAATTTCCTGTTCGGGGTGTGATCCTTTTTTTAATAATAATTCAGCAGCTCCTTTTACCGTTTGTGCAGCAATGAGACTTGCTGTAGCTGCATCAAAACCAATTTCAATACCACCCTGAATGTTAGCACGTATATAGCGCATAGCATACGCAGTACCACATGCGCCCAACACCGTAGCGGCATCCATTAATTTTTCATCGATCCAAACAGCTTTGCCCAGCTGGTTAAACAGATCTTCCAAATAAGCAACCTGATCACGGCTTACTTCATGCGATGCTGCCAGGCAGGTCATACTTTCCTGAATGGCAATAGCCGTATTAGGCATAGCCCTTATGACCGGTAGTTTTTTTCCCACCGCTTTCAACATGTGATCAATGGTAATACCTGTTATCACCGATACCAATACATGTTGTTCCGGATTGAGCAATGCTTTCAGCTTTCCTAAAATATCATCTACCTGAAAAGGTTTTACGGCCAAAATGATCATATCGGCAAAACCAACGGCTTCTTCATTATTATCACTTACCAGCACGCCGCGCTTTTCCAGTGAAGCCAGTGTTTTGATATTCCGTTTTGTTATCAATATATGTTCGGGCTTTGTAAAGCCACTATTGATCAATCCTTCAGCAATAGCTGTTCCCAGATTCCCTCCTCCTATGATCGCAATCTTCTTGTTCATGTTCTGAGTTCTTAGTTATTAGTTCTTGGTTTCGCGTTCAGCATTGAGCGTTCGGCGTTCGGCATTTCTAATAGTAATTCCCCTTCGCCAGGTAATTCCGCACATAATCGATCACACCATCTTCCAACGAATAAAATGCATCATTATATCCAGCATCTTTCAGCTTTTGCATATTGGCCTCAGTGAAATACTGGTATTTGTCGCGAATGTCTTCGGGCATATCAATAAAATCGATCACCGGTTCTTTATCAAGTCCTTTGAAAGTGGCTTTCGCCAGGTCTTCAAAACTGCGGGCCTTACCGGTACCCAGGTTATATAAGCCACTGGCCACAGGATCACTTCCTTTTTCATATTGTTCCATCAGCCAGTAACAGATCTTCAGTACATCTTTTACATATACAAAGTCACGCAACTGCTGGCCGTCTTTAAACCCTTCTTTGTGCGACTTGAACAATTTCACTTTTCCCTGCTGGTTGATCTGTTTGAACGAATGCCAGATGACGCTGGCCATGCGGCCTTTATGATATTCATTAGGGCCATATACATTAAAGAACTTCAACCCGGCCCAAAAGGGCGGTTGACTGGTTTGCTGTAATGCCCATTTATCAAATTCATTTTTTGAAACCCCATATGGATTCAGCGGTTTCAATGCATACACAACTGCATGGTCATCATTGTATCCTTCTTCGCCCGAGCCATAGGTAGCTGCAGAAGAAGCATATACCACGGGTACATTATTAGCTGTACAATAATCCCATATCTTTTGAGAATACTCAACGTTCAGATGCTGGTGCACGGAATAATCAAACTCTGTAGTATCAGTACGGGCGCCAATATGAAAAACGAAATCGATCACCGGTTTTTGCTCAGCCAGCCATTCAAAAAAATCCTCGCGTTCTATCTTTTCCTGGTATTGTTTTCCTTCGAGGTTCAACATCTTTTCGGGCTCACTGAAATCATCTACCAGAATAAGCCGGGTATATCCTTTTTCATTCAGGAACCCGGTTAAACAACTTCCAATAAATCCGGCCGCACCGGTGACTACTATGATAGAATCTTTGTTCATTTGATCAATCGTGAATGGTCAATGGTGAATGGTGAATTCGCTCAATGCGGAACGCAGAACGCTCAACGCAAAATACAAATACAAAAGACAAGCGTTTGGCGTTTTGCGTTAAGCGTTTGGCCTATAGCGCACTTAACGCATGCTCGCTCTCGTGACCGGCCAGTAAATTTTCAATAGCCGTATCATATTTATCTTTCCAGGATTGAATGGTACCCCAATTCATGCCATCCACTTCAACACTGCCCGTGGTTACTTCACCTAATTCCTCATATGGGTGATTACCAACTATCTTTTTAAATTGTTCCACTCTATTAGATTTCACACTCACTACCACGCGGCTTTGCGCCTCGCCAAACCAATACGCATCTTTACGAATATTAGAGTGAGCAGCTACCACATCAATACCCAGGTTACGGTTAAAGCACGATTCAATGAGCGTGATAAACAATCCACCTTCACTGATATCGTGCGCCGATTCAATAATACCGGCATTTATCAGTTCAGCGATCTTATTTTGTAAGGTAGCTTCTTCCTCCAGGTCGAAATGCGGGGCCGGACTGAATTCCACCTTTCTAATTTTATGCAGGTATTCCGAAGAATTGATATCGGGTCTGCTGGTACCTATTAAAAACAGCTGATCGCCAGCGTATTTAAAATCCATCGTCATTTTATCATTCACACTATCGAGCAATCCCACCATACCAATG
>DASUVL010000553.1:0-4136 GCA_036379015.1 Niastella sp. | reverse complement strand
AACAATACGCTTGTCAACAATATAGTAGTAAATACCGGCAAGGAAGTGGTACTAACCATATCCATGGAAACAAGGGTTAGAACCGAGAAAGCGGTTGAAGTAATTGCCGGAAGTAAAAGAAACAAACCACTCAACGACTTGAGTGTTGTAAGCGCCCGGGCATTCACGGTAGAAGAAACTCAAAAATATGCAGCGGCAGTAAACGATCCATTACGTATGGTTACCGGTTTTGCCGGCGTGGCAAGTGCCGATGATGGGGGCAATGATATCGTGATCAGAGGTAATGCACCTACCGGTTTACTCTGGCGTATGGAAGGTGTTGATATACCCAACCCCAATCACTTTAGCGAAGCAGGTGGCAGCGGTGGCGGTATTTCCATTCTAAGCTCCCAGTTATTGGCCAACAGTGATTTTTTAACCGGGGCATTTGCCGCCGAATATGGCAATGCATTAAGCGGGGTGTTTGATCTGAAACTCAGAAAAGGTAATAATGAAAAAAAGGAGTATGCGCTGCAGGCAGGATTATTGGGACTGAATGCCGCGGCAGAAGGTCCACTGTCTGCATCGCATACAGGCTCCTGGCTGGTTAACTACCGGTATTCCACCTTATCTATGTTAAACAATATGGGATTGGAGCTGACTGAAGGCACAACCAATTTTCAGGACCTTTCGTACAACATTTATATCCCTACAAAAAATAAAGGAATTTTCACAGTGTTCGGCTTTGGCGGATTGAGTTCAGAACGCCAGCACATTGAAACCGATAGTTCTAAATGGGAAATGCAGGATGACCGGTACGCCGGGAAATTTGTGGCGAATACCGGCGCTACCGGCATCACGCATTCTGTTCCTATCGACAATCAAACTACCCTGAAATCGGCCCTGGCCTTTTCTTATACGGCTAATTCATTCAGCGAACAATATGCAGAAAATAACAAGTTGGTTGTAGAATCCTATAAGGATAAATATATAACCCAAAAGATCCTTGTTTCGTCTGCCCTCAACCATAAGATAGATGCCAGCAACGCATTCAGGGCAGGCGCCTTTGTAAACTTTATCTTCTTTAAATATTATAAACTGTCGAAGGAAAATCCGAATGCGCCTTTACTGGAGACCATCAATACAACCGGAAATACACAAACAGTACAGGCTTATATTCAATGGCAATACAAACCCAATAATAATCTCACCTTTAATATGGGGATGCATTACCTGGCCTTATTGTATAACAATACCGGGTCTGCTGAACCAAGAGCATCTGTTAAATGGGATCCGGATGCCAAAAGTTCGCTGGCATTGGGTTATGGATTACACAGCCAGTTACAGGCAATGGGCGTATACTTTGCAAAAGATATTCATAGTGCCAATTTATACCCCAATAAATATATTGATGTTACGAAAGCCCATCATATTGTTTTATCGTACAGTCGCCTGGTGGGCCGCCGGTTGCGGGCAAAAGCCGAAATATACTATCAGCACCTGTTTAATGTGCCAGTAACCCAAAACCTCGATAAAACATTCTCCACGCTGAATATCCAGAATGAATTTATTACCGACCCACTGACCAATGATGGGAAAGGAAAAAATTACGGCATTGAATTAACATTGGAAAAATACCTCGATAATTATTTTTATTATACCCTGAACGGTTCATTCTATCAATCGAAATATACTGCTGCAGATGGCGTGGAAAGGAATACCCGGTATAACGCTAATTATCTTTTCAACACCGTAGCCGGTAAAGAATTTCCACTGTCTGGTCAGCGCCGGGTATTAGGAATAAATGTCAAAATTATTTATGCGGGCGGTTATCGAACCACCCCCATCGATCTGTTGGAATCACAGCAGCAAGGATATACCATATATAAAGAAAAAGAAGCATTCAGCTTGCAAAACGCCGCTTATTTCCGTCCCGATTGCCGTATCAGCATCAAATGGAACCGCCAACGGTTAACCAGCACATTATCGCTCGACATACAGAATGTAATAAACCGGAAAAATATTTACGACCAGGGATATGATCTGTTGAAAAACGCTACGGTAACCAATTATCAGAACGGAATTATTCCTGTATTGAATTATAAAGTGGAGTGGTAGACAAGCTCCTCTATGCGCATGTCCTGCATCATTAATCAATTTAATATATTAATCATGAAAAATTTCCACCTGGCACATTGTATTATTCTTTTATTCATTATTTCTTCCGCCTGCAAAAAAATTACAGGTAAAGGACCCATAGTAACAGAAACCCGCCAAACAGCTTCTTTTGATGGACTGGATGTTAGAATACCGGCTGATACCTACTTTACCCAGGATTCTGTTTATAAATTAGAATTACATGCGCAGGAAAATATACTTGACGAAATAGAAACAACCGTTATTAATAACAACCTGCAGATCCGTTTCCGGCATCACAATACCAGCATCCGGAGTAATGATGGTATTTCCATATATGTGAGCGGCCCTGATGTACGGTCCTTCACCGTGGAAGGCTCCGGTTATCTGGAAGTGCCTGCTCCTTTTACACCAGCCAACCTTCATTTACAGGTAGACGGCTCCGGCAATATCAGGATTAACAATATAACGACCACGGAAATAAATGCAAACATTGAAGGATCGGGAAGTATCAATGTAAACAGCGGCAATGGTAATGCAACCAACCTTCATATCAGCGGAAGCGGATTAATGGACATGTCGGGTGTGATGATGAAAGATGCCGATGCATCGATACAGGGATCGGGTAACATTAAATTGTTTGCCACGCAAACGTTAAATGCCAATATATCCGGTAGCGGTACCATTCTTTATAAAGGTTCACCGGCTGTTAAAACACATATTTCAGGTTCAGGTACTGTATCACAATTTTAGCGGCATTATATACTTATACAACTATTTTTTGAAACAAAACAACTGGTAACAAAAAGATAATTCAGACTTAACATTAGACCGTATTTTACCGGCAAAACGAGTGATTTTATTAACAGGATTTGCATTTTTTCCACATTGAAGAAATTAAAAGGGCACAGCGCACTTTCCTATAATGAACAGGTATATTTTTGGTGGGTAAAAATGAGATTCGCGTAATAAATTGTTAACCCACTAATTGCCGCATTATGAAATGGGTGTATGTTAGCCAACCTTCTGTTTATATCAAAAAATACCAATTAACAGAAGGCGACGACACTAAATTGGTAATGAAGTATAATCTCGATCAGCAATCCGTACGAATAACTAGTGAAGAAACCCACCGGCTCTTTTTTATTGATAAAACGGGTTTATGGCATAATAAAACCATTCTGAAAAATGAGTATGGTGTAGAAATTGGCAGGTTCTCTTTTGATAAAGCGCATGGTACCGGTCTCATCGAAATGGAAGGGAAAAAATATTACTACACGCTTCAGAACAATTCAGAGCTGGTAGTATATGAACAAACCCCTTCTCTCCCACTTGCGGTTTGTGACCTGTCAGCAGCCCCGTCATTTACTTCGCTGTCGGCTAATAAATACAGTAACGAAGAGAGCGCCTGTTTTTTGCTGGGAATTTGCTGGTACCTGTTTCCGCTCACTACTACCGAACATCTTGAATATTCAGCGGCTACAATAGCTTAAAGAATAAATTTTCGCCTTTTGTTAAAAGGGAGTTCCGATATTTCGGGACTCCCTTTTATTATTCAGGTAATGCCACCTATAAATTACAAAGCCCCTATCCCGGCTGAGCCGGGACGAGGCTTTGTAATTGCTGGCTTATAGTTATCGTACAAACATGTTCTGGAGAACAGTTCGCTTACTGCCGTTATCAATGATAATAAAATAAACACCTTTATGTAACCCGGTATAGTCTACTGGTAAGGTATATGTACCCGGCGAATATGTTTTGTTGGTTATTGTCTTCACCAAACGACCGTCTGCTGCATACAGGTTAACCAACACTTTTTGCCAATCTGCCACCCCGAACCGCAAGGTTGAAACACCTGTTGAAGGATTAGGCACCACCATGGGCGCTATTTCCTGCAGGTTGATTAAGGTAACAGGCGCATCAGTAGCCATTCTGGTACCTGTACCAGCACTGCACGATACTTCGGTCGGATTGTTTCCACTGATCTCTATCCAATCGATCATCGCAAACTCAGAAGATAC
>DASUVL010000552.1:0-2885 GCA_036379015.1 Niastella sp. | reverse complement strand
GCAGGTGATTAAAGTATCTGAGGAATTGTTTCTGTTTTTCCCGGCCCAGCTTGCTAACCTCGTCGATCCATTTTACCTGGGCTATGGGACCGTTCTTTAAAATGGCATTCAGCCATTCACGCAGCAGCGATTGCCAATCTTCATCGGCATGTTGCATTAATTGCAACGCTTCGTGGTAATTACCCTCTGCAATAAGGGCGATCTGGCGGGCAGGATCTTCAGCCATATTCGCCTTAGAAACCAGGGCGCTGGTAATTTCCAGCTGGGTAAGTGCGGGTATTTTTACCAGCTGGGTCCTCGATAAAATGGTTTGAAGGATCAGGGACTCATTTTCAGCCACTAAAAGAAATAAGGTATCTGGCGGCGGTTCTTCTATGAGTTTCAATAACTTATTCCCTTCATTGCCCAGGTATTCGGGCATCCACATCAACAATATTTTAAACCCGCTTTCAAAGCTTTTGAGCGACAGTTTGTGAATGATGTTGTTACATTCATGTGCCGAAATGTTCCCCTGTTTGTTCTCAGCGCCAATAAATTGCAGCCAGTCGTAGGAGTTGCCGTATGGGTATTTGGCAATAAACTCCCGCCATTCGCTGATGTAATCTGAACTCAGGGGTTTATCGCCTGACTTTCTGGGAATTACCGGGTAAGAAAAATGGATATCCGGGTGCATAAGCTGTAGCATCTTCTGGCACGAAGGGCATTCACCGCAGGCGTCGAGCATTCCCTCGTTTTTAGTGGGCGCGGGCGTTTCTTCACCAAACAACGAAGGACCGGCAGGAGCGGAGGCTCCCTTTCTGTTTACCTTTTCGCAAACAATATATTGTGCAAATGCAATAGCCAGGGGCAGGGCGCCGCACCCTTCTTTTCCGAGAAATAACAGGGCGTGACTGATACGGTCTTGTTGCACCATATTTACAAGGTGCAATTTTACATCTTCCTGGCCTATAACATTTTTGAATAACATGCGAGGCGAAGTTAAGCAGGAAAAGGCAACGAGGCAACAAGGTAAAGGGGCAATCCCTGTATGTCGGGACAACTAGGCGGCGAGGTAACGAGGTGACAATGCATGGGGTAATTAGGTGACGAGGCACCGAGGCGACAACACTAAAAGCCAAGACGTGTAAAGGCGATGCGGACGGCAGACCCGTCCTGCAAAAAAAGAAGCCCCGTTCGGGGCTTCATGAAATACTTTTGCGGCTGTACTCTTAATGGTTTTTAGAAGGAATAGGATCACATGTCATAAAGAGTTACCAGGAAAAGTGGGTTGTTCAGCTTTTCATTGGATTGGATTCTTCTTAATTGGTTCTTCTCAAGGATATGTTCGTTTTTTCACAGGATCTCTGGACTGGCTTTTCTTGGATTTGGACGGTTTCTCTCAGGATAATCGGATCGTTTAAACTGATATTGGATTGATGTCACAAAAATCATAATATATCCCCGCAAGGTGAACTTTATTCGTCCAAATGACGGTTAAAATCGATTTTGTGCCGGTATTTGCAGATGAAAAATTAGTGAAAACTCTTAAGTATAATGCGGGTATAAACCATTATCTCATGGCTTCTGGGTAGTGTGAGTTATGGTATATCGGTTCTGCGGCGACCAGCTCTTGTACAGGCGCCTTTTGCTATACTGTTCTTATTCGCGAAATGCAACCGGTTCGGTGAGGTCCGGTGTTATAGTGGAAGTGTGGAATCAGTGACTTTCTTAATAAAAGGGCTGACTAAAAAGATTTACGAAGGCTTGCTCCATGGAAGGCAAGTCGTCGATTTCAGGAAGCGCCCTGGTTCGCTGTCACTGGTTAAGTAACCAGTCCGTGGTGAACGGCATATGCTTCATCGCATTCCTGAGGGGGTATCCTTTTTAGTCAGCCCGGCCTTAAAACAGCGTTGTATCATAATTAAGATATTTAGTTACTTCTTCGCTGGTCACTTTCGTTTTGTTGTGGATCACGGTGATCAGGTTGCCCTTTTCATCTAACAAAAACTTGGTGAAGTTCCATTTAATAGGATCGGAAATACCTTTCTTCTCAGCTTCGGCTACCAGGTATTTGAACAAAGGATGAATATCGTCGCCCTTTACAGAAACCTTTTCGGCCATGGGGAAGGTAACGCCATAATTCTTTTTGCAAAACTCCTGGATCTCTTCTCTTGTACCGGGTTCCTGACCACCAAAATTATTGGCCGGAAAACCAACGATCACCAGTTTATCTTTATACTGTTCGTATAATTTTTCCAGTTCGGCATACTGAGGCGTATTGCCGCATTTGGAAGCGGTGTTCACGATCATGATCTTTTTTCCTTTGTACTTCTTAAAGTCAATGGTGCCGGCCCCATCCAGTGCGGGAACCTTAAAATCATAAATAGAGGGCGCAGCGACGAAAAGCAGGGATACAAGCAATAAACGTATCATAATGATAAAATTTAAAGTATAGTGTTTGTTGTAGAGTAACTTGTACTATACAAAGATGATACTAAATTGGTTGCTTGCCGGTAAAATTTTGGTTAATGGTTGAAAAGCAACTGCAAGTTGCACGGTATCCCGACATGTCAGGACCTAATGCAAAACGTGCAACGTTGTATGAATTGACAGAACAAAAACTGGCAACCGGTAACTTGCTCCCCTTTAGGGGGTTATTGTTTCTCATAGCACCCTATGTCTGGTGGGCCGGCATTCCTTAGCTGGCCATCGAGGTCGATGGTGATACCAGTATTGAATCCTTTATCTATCGCCGGCGATTCAGGCTGCAGGCGGAAGTTGTACAATTTTAATTGAGTATTAATGCTGTCGAATAAAGGCGGTTGTTTGTCAATGATGACTCCTGTTGTAGTTACGTTGGCCGGTTTGTTCTTTGTTATCTTCCATAAGCAATTTTGAAAGGAAAC
>DASUVL010000551.1:0-4356 GCA_036379015.1 Niastella sp. | reverse complement strand
AATACCGGTTGAAGTCTTTCCCCCGAACACAATGGTCATAATAGTTACGTTCAGCATGTCAATGCCTTTGAGTCCCGCTTTGGAAAGTCCGATAATAAAGGCCGACAACGCTATCAGTATCAGGCTGGTGGTAGAGTACGTAGCAAATAAACCCATGTGCGATCAGTATAATTATAAAAAAGCCAAATGTAACAAAAGCCCCCCTCTTTATAAACATTCAACTACCCTCATTATGGATACTGGTGGTTACATTCATATTGGAACGCTTAAGGCTTAACACCGAACGCTTAATGCAAATACATCTATAAGCTGCAGGCTTAATGCAGAAAGCTTAAAGTTGGAACCTGCGTTTCGCGTTCAGCGTTTTGCGTTCAGCTTTTTTTAAACCAATAAATTTTATCACCATGAATCGAAAACTAACGATTGCGTTTGCATGCTCCGCCATTTTCTTTGCCCATTGTAAAAAAGACACTACCATCCCCGAGGCCGAAGTGCAGGCTGCCTGGTCGTCCAGCGCCCAGTGGGGAACCTGGACCAATGGCGGTTATACCCTATATAATAATATCTGGGGAAGTGGGGCCGGTTCACAAACCATTTGGGCTAATAGTTATAGCAACTGGGGCATATGGGCCAACCATCCCAATACCGGAGGTATAAAATCCTATCCCAACAGTACAAGGAATGTGAACAGGGTCCTCGGTTCACTTGGCTCACTAACCAGCAGTATCAGCGTAACGTCACCATCGGGTGGCGCCTGGGTAGCAGCCTATGATATTTGGGATAATAACCATCAGCATGAAATTATGCTATGGATGAATTATACCAGCAACAGCAATGGCTCGGGAAACATTAAACCCATTTCTTATAACTGGAACGCGGCCGGCAATCCGGTACCGGTCTTTACCAATGTTTCAGTCGGTGGCGCCACCTGGAATGTATTCCGGGGCTCAAATGGTAGCAACAATGTGTATTCTTTCCTGCGCACCAGCAAAACCAACAACACTACGGTAGATATCAGGGCTATTGCCAACTGGATCAGGAACCAGGGCTGGTTTGGTAATATCACTGTTGGCGATGTTCAATTTGGATATGAGATCACCTCAAGCTACGGCACCAATGGTTCAGGGCTCCAGTGGACAACCAATAGTTATTCGGTTAGCTTTAACTAAATATCGTACTGCCATTTTATGATGCATACCGTTACAATCAATAACTGGATACGACTTGTGTTGGTCATGGTGTTATGGCCGGCATGCCGCAAGGAAACGACTGTTGAGCAGCTTATTAAAGACGATATGCTGGCGGCGGTGAATAACCTGCGACAGGCAGGGTGTACCTGTGGTGACACGTGGATGCCGCCGGTAAAACCATTAACCTGGAATGATACTTTAGCAACGGCTGCATTGACCCATGCCCGCGATATGGATGCGCATCATTATTTCAATCACATTTCACCAACCGGCACATCACCTATACAACGGGCTATTGTTTTGGGTTATACCGGGAATTATGTAACGGAGAATATTGCCAAAGGATATACATCTATTGAGCCATTGATGGACGCCTGGCAAAAAAGTGAAGATCATTGTAAGGCCATGATGGATAGCCTGCAAACCGAAATGGGCGCTGCCAATGCGAATACCTATTGGGTGCAGGAGTTTGGATGTAAGCGATAGAAGTAGGAGGTAGGAAGTAAAAGCAGCTCAAATTGGTTTTCACGTTTGCTCCGCCAGCTGGCGGATTTCACGAAAAAGGGTGAGCCTTCCGATCGTTTCGGAAGACCCACCCTTTTGCATTTGTTACCGTTGTTATAGCAATCTATTGTTTTACGATCTTATAAGATTGTCTGTTGGCCGTTATTAAGAAATACGTGCCGGCAGGCAGGCCCGTCAGTTGCAACGGTTCTTTAACATTAGTGATCTTGAACTGCCGCAGCACATGTCCCTGCATGTTAACAAGGCGGGCTGTAGAACCAATCAATGATATATTGCTTAATTGTACAGTCACAGATGAACGGGTAGGGTTGGGGTACACGGTTACATCACTGGTTATGTTGCATGTTTTTGAAACAGAAACTGTTTTAGAATAAGCAAACCGGCCGTCATGGGCAATTTGTTGCAGTTTGAAATAGTTTGCACCCGGGGCCAGACTGGCATAGGTAAACGAATAGGATTGCGTTGCAGATGCTTTAACCGTACCAACGGTTTGCCAGTTGTTGCCATTGGTTGACCATTGTACATCGAAACGGTTGTTACTATTTTCGCCGGCAGTTTGCCATTGCAAACGGGCGGTGCTGCAATCGGTGCTGGTTGCTTCGAAAGTAGAGAAGCTGGCAGGCAATGGAGTTATGATGTAGGCTTGCACTTCGCCATTATTACCTACAGACCAGCCATAAGTGCCGTTGACAAAGTACACACTTCTTATTTCGCTGTCAGTGGAACTGCCCTGAGCTGTCCAGGTAGTGCCGCCATCTGATGTATACAGAATGGTGCTACCCTCACCAACAGCCCAACCATTGGTAGCAGAGGTGAAAAACACTTCATTCAGGCGATCATTGGTGCCGGCATCCTGATCTGTCCAGTTGGCGCCGCCATCAGTGGTTTTAAGGATGGTACCGTTGTCGCCAACAGCCCAGCCGGTATTCGCATCCAGGAAATAACTGCCAAATAATTCCCGGTTAGTATCACTGTCTAGTTCTGTCCAGTTGGCGCCACCGTCGGTAGTTTTAAAAATTTCGCCGTGGTCACCAACAATGAACCCGATATTGGCATTAATAAATTGTACGTCGTATAATGTACGGCCTGTAGGACTGGTTAATTCGGTCCATGATGAACCGCCATTGGTGGTTTTAAGAATAACACCACCGCTTCCAACTGCCCAACCGGTAGTTGCGCTGGTAAAATAAACGCCCATCAATGTATTTCCAACATCGCTGTCTTGAGCTGTCCAGGTGGTACCGCCGTTGATGGTTTTAAGAATGGTGCCGTCACTTCCAACTGTATACCCAATATTGTCATTTACAAAATACAAGCTACGCAGATCGTCTCCGGTTCCGCTGGTTTGATTGGCCCAGGTAACGCCACCATTGGTGGATTTACGAATGGTGCCATCATCACCAACCATCCAGCCCGTAGTAGTGGTGGTAAAGAAAATATCACGCAAGGTTCTATTGATGCCGCTCGTTTGTTCCGTCCAGGTATGACCGCCGCCGTTGGTTGTTTTAATGATAATACCGTCGGCGCCTACGGCCCAGCCTATAGCGTTGTTTACGAAGTAAACGCCATTCAGCATTTCGCCGGTATTGCTGGTTTGTGATCCCCAGGAGGTTCCGCCATTGGCGGTTACCAGTACGGAACCGTTTTGCCCAACAGCAGTGCCATCTGTGGCGTTGGTAAAACAAATACCGTAAAAGTCATCATCGGTAGGTGTGGTTTGTTCAGTCCAGGTGGTTCCGCCATTAGTAGTTTTAAGAATAACGCCATTGTCGCCAGATACCCAGCCGGTATTGGCGTCGAGGAAAAAAACGCTTAATAATCTTTCGTCGGTATCACTATCTTGATCTGTCCAGGTGGTGCCGCCATTCGTAGTTTTAAGAATAACGCCTTCGGCGCCTACGGCCCAGCCGGTAGTAGCATTAACAAATTTTATATCAAAAAGGTCCTCGTCGGTGTCACTGTCCTGGTCTACCCAGGTGGAACCATTGGTGGTTTTCTGAATATCGCCATTATCAGTAACTGCCCAACCGGTAGTGGCGTTAATAAAGAAAATGCTGTTGATGTCTTCGCCAGTATTGCTGGTTTGACTGCTCCAGTTGGTGCCGCCATTGGTAGTTGTTCGTATGGTACCGTTGTCGCCACCTATCCAGCCGGTGATGGTGCTTACGAAGAAAACGCTATTGAATCTTTGGGCAGGGGTGCTGGTTTGTGTAGTCCAGGTGTTACCGCCATTGACCGTTTTTCTGATGGTACCATTACTACCAACAGCCCAGCCGGTATTGATATCTTCAAAATGTACATCGTACAGGACTTCGGTGGTGTTGCTGGTTTGGTTTGACCATTGGGCAGAGGCGCCCAGGGCGATAAACAAAGAGACGAAAAGGCATAACAGAGCCTTACATCTCATGAAAAGAGCTGTTTTCATAATAGGTTGGGTACTAGGGATTACGGTTTTCATAATAGGATACCGAAATAAAAATAAGGGTTTTCGGCAGGTCCCCTAATACAATACCCTTGCCAATGTCATAATCAATTGGTATATAGTCTAATATGAGCTGTTGTGAGGCTGATTTTATTCCCTTTTTGAGATTTTTTTCCAGTAATGGGGGAGAGGCTTGGTTCAAGTCAAATTCCCGGGGGA
>DASUVL010000550.1:0-4990 GCA_036379015.1 Niastella sp. | reverse complement strand
AGGCGGTACTTGCTTTCAGATCGGCCCAGGTAGGTGTCTCCAGGTAAAATCCCTTGTCGCCCCAGCCAAATGAAATGTAGTTGAACGCCGTATCGCCCGTGCGGGTATATTTATATAGAATACTTTGACTCCAGTCTTTGTTTGCCGTCTTTACCGGCAACACCAGGTCGGTATGTACAACATCACCTTTAATGTATATAGTGACCTGGGCCTGTGTATTGGGTTCAGCTTTTACAGAAAGCTGTGATAATGCCCATGCGCAACCGAGATACACAAGTAAAAAAATGATAATGGATAATAGTGTATAGCCGGTGTATTTCAGAAATCTCCTCATGTGGAAAAAGGGTTATTGATCTTTTCTTTATTCCGGAAACTAATGAAAGTAACCTGTTTTTTATAGAAATGGGAGTGGGTAAAATTGTTAAAAGCTGTTAGGCGCCTGGGTATATAACTCCTCACACATTTGTACCAGAACCGCTTCAATCTTTTGACTGTCAGGTAGTTCTGGTAATGGGCTTTTGTCATAAGCCGTTTCAATGCGATCCATAAGCGCATGTGCCATTGTTAATAACTCATCATATTGAAAATGACCTGTTTTTATTTTCTCCGAGCTTATTAATTATTGTCTGTTGCATACTATTCCGATTTATAAATGATCCTTCCCTGGTATTCTGCTATGATCACTTTGCCATAAATAATTTTCGTCCACCCGTTTTCAAAGCCATGGTTATTGGCAATTAAAAATCCCTTGTTGTTATCTTTCTTCACCACTTTATGGGCATCGATGTATCTGCCTTTAACTTTACAAAAAACAATGTCACCGATGGCATAATCTTCTGCCTTTGCAAAAGTTAACAGGCTTCCATTTTTCAATATAGGCAACATGGAGTTGCCAAATGCTTTTAATTTTCCTATACCGGCTATATCCAATTCAGTTTTTAGCCGTTCATACTTGTTCATTTTTTGTCTACTCAAATTTAAAAAGCATCCTGAAAAATTCAGGATGCTGTATTTATTAATCTATCAACAGTTTTGTAACTGCTGCTGTGTTCTGTGCCCAGGCCGCAGTATACACTTCATCGGCTTCCGGTGTTTCCACTATGACCAATTGCTGCGCTTCCCCTTTTATCTGCAATAACTGCCCTATGGTTAATTTGCTTTCCAGTTTACGTAACAAGGTTTCTACATTTTCGCTATTCAGGTTCTGAACGATCTGTCCCTGGAATTGCATCTCCAGCCAGATGATCTCGCTTTTGGCAACGTCCAGCACGCCGAATACCAATCCTTTGCTAAGATCATTTACTATACGAACCTGGTGTTGTACACAGGAAGGATCATAGGCCACCCCTGTCATTTTTGAAATGGTCATCGGGTGTTTGCTGTTCATCCAACCTACCACTAGATTGGGTGTAATACCACCGCTGCTATAGGCATTGCAGGTAAAGGTTACATACTGTGCTTTTGCTTTTTGCAGTGCCGCAATATCTATTTCAATATACTCGGCAGTACCAATTTTATGCGGAATGCTAACAAAGTCACCGCTATGTTTACAACCGGTAACAACCAGGGAACTATAGGAACAGCGTTCTGTTTTTTTTGCATAAGCGATCAAACAGCTCAGGTCCATATCCAGGTGTTGGGCAGGCAAACCTGTTCCCCATTGCATGAATAAGCGAACGGTATCGCCGGCAACCGTAAAGCGCGTTCCCATCAGGGCGGCCGATATATCCTGTACGGTGTCGCTTCTGTCACCTATAGAAACCGGTATCTTATATAGTGCGGGATCTATATACATGGTTTTACCGGTATTTTCTACTTTGGCAAAACGTTTTCTAACGGACAGTATACATAGATCTGTGATCGCCGATTGCATGGCCTTCAGTTCTTTTTCGCCGTACATTGACAATAACCGGTTAGGTGCAATGCTTTTGTTTACACCGCCCAGTGGCTTTACAACCCGTTGATTGTTTTTGTCGAAATAATTTTCGGCATACATGCTTAAGGTAAATATCAACCGGGCTGGTACTTTATCAATGATCTCTCCCAAAGCCTTAATAGTAACTTCGTTACCGAACCACAACATATTGGCAAACAGGGAGCGGGCAAATAACCCGGGACGTTGTTGCAATAAGGTAAGCGTGGTTGCCGCATCGTGACGCAACCGGTAATAGTTTACCTGTCCCTGCCATACTTCATATTCCTCTTTATAGAATTTATCAAGCAGGTCGCGCAGTTTTTCATACCCTTTCCGTTTGCTGTATTCCGCCAATCGCAAGGCCCTGATAAAACGCACCCACATACCGCGTTTCGGATGCATTGTTTCACACATTTTAGTAGTGTCGGTATCCAGGTTGTTTAACCAACCGGCTACCATTAAACAATCCTTACGCGTGTATTTCAATTTTAATGCAGCTTTGGCTTGCAGTTGGGCACTGGCGCTTTTGTTTGTCACCAGTCCAATATGTTTGTTGTTCTTTCCTTTGCGCTTGATGATGGTGCCGGGTTCAAGAATTTGTAAGAATCCGGTGTGTTTGTACCATAAATAACGCAAAATATCGGTTGGTGATGTAAAGAGCGGTTGTGCTTTTGCTGCCTGGTCCTGGCTAACGAAAATATCGATCACTGCCATCAGCGTTTCTTTCATGGCTATTGGCGCATCCGGCATAGGTAATGCTGCCAGTAATATTTTCAGGCTGTCGATTTGCGTGGCATCCAAAGCTGTTTTGGAAGTAAGCAGGTCTTTTAAGAAATCAGTTGCATCCTGCATTGTCCACAGCTCCAGTACTTTTTGTTCACTGCCCTGTTTGTAATTCTCAATGACCCCGAATTCAAAAGGTGTTTTACAAAAAGGACAACCATTATACCGGTGCAAAGGAAAAGTATTGCCCGGAATAATATGGCCGCATGGCAATGATGTACCTTTTGCTTTGAATATATTGGCAAAAAAGGTTGCTATATGGTCATATACGGATTCCCCGGTAGGCGCATCCCAGCCTTTTACCAGCGGAGTCCAGTTTTTGTTCACACCAGTTACATCACGAAGCATTTCCAGCACGGTGAACTGAAACCCGGGCGTAGTATTGTTCAGCACTTTCAGCAATGATTCAGAAACGCCAAAACCAAGATTCGCTAAATTGGCTACTAATAAACCGGTTGTTTCTGTAAGGGAATCATGTTGGTTAATGATTGCGATGTCAGGGATAAATATGGCCTTCTGACGAATGCTTACTTTTAATAATGAGTTCATAACATTTGTTTTAAAAACCTGGTAATTTTGTTGCTTTTTAACATAGAAGTAAGCTACAATTGACCATAGTTTAGCGAAGCAGGTTGGATTCGAACCAACGACCCACGGATTAACTTTGAAGTAAGTAATAATTGACCACGATAATTTTCAAACACTTTTAATGGTTAGAAGTATGTTTGAATTAGTCCGGTGATAATTTTAAAACTTTTTCTGTTGCTCTACCAGCTGAGCTACTGCTTCGAAATACAAAAACGGTAATTGAAAAAGTATTTACCAAAAATTGAAGTAACTTATTCTTGACCTGTTTTTGATATAGCAAATATGCACATACGACTGCGCAGTATATTTGCGTAGTAGAAATTTATTTTACAATTTCCTTTTAATTGTTTGAATTACAGTTTACTAAGCAGCAAAATAAATGCGCCAGCTAAAATAATATACATTACTGCGCTCTTCTATTGCGTAGTAATATTTCGCGAGCTATTTTTGGCAACTGAAAACCTTATATGTCTGTAAATAAACTGGCCCTTATTCGTTATAAAACCATTGATGATTGTCTGCGCAACAGGTATCGCAAATGGACATTGGATGATCTGATTGAAAAAGTAGCTGATGTGCTGTACGACCTGGAGGGTATCACCACCGGTATAAGCAAGCGTACCATTCAGGCCGATATCCAGGTAATGCGTAGTGATAAGCTGGGCTATAAAGCCCCGATCGAAGTGATCGATAGAAAATTTTATACATACAGTGAACCGGAGTTCAGCATTACCAACGCCCCGGTAAATAAAGCGGATGTAGAAAAAATGCGGGAAATTGTTGGGGTACTTAAGCAGTTTAACGGTTTTACGTATTTCGATGAGATGAGCGACATGATCGCCCGGTTGGAAAATAACCTGTACCGCACTACTCACCAGGGACGTAATTGCATTCAATTTGAAAATAACAAACTGCTGAAAGGGTTGGGGCACATCAACCCGTTATACCAGGCCATTCTGAATAAGAGGTCATTGCTGGTGGAATACAAATCCTTCAAGGCGGAAAAATCACAACAACTTATTTGCTTTCCTTATTTACTGAAAGAATACCGCAATCGCTGGTTCCTGATAGTCAGGAACAAGAAGGGAAAATTGTTGTCGACGATGGCTCTTGACAGGATCATCGAATTCCAGGAGCTGGCGAAAGAAACATTCATTGACCATGAGGGAATTGATTTTGACCAGTATTTTGATGACCTGATCGGGGTTACTAAAACGGAAAAGGACCGTGCCAGTAAGGTAGTGCTGTTTATTGACAAATATCATGCGCCGTATGTGCTTACCAAACCGATTCACCACTCTCAGCAATTGCTTAAAGAGGAAGAGACCGGTATTATTATCAAGATAGAAGTAGTGTTGAATTTCGAGCTGGAGCGGGAGATCCTGGGCTTTGGCGAATTTGTAAAAGTGCTGGCGCCCCGATTATTGGCAAGCAGGATCAGGCAACGGTTAGATAAAGCGAGGAATGGGTATGACTAACCTTAAAATGGCATTTCAGGGTTTGAACACTGGATTCTGTCCAATTTGACCTCTTAATGACCGATTTAGTCTTTTAAGTGACCCGTAAAATTTTTTTCCGACCCATTTAATTTTTTTCCATAGCAAATAAAAAGTTTTGACCCCCCGAAACTTTTTAAACGCATCGTCCAAAAAGTTTTGACCCCCTAAAACCTTTTAAACGTATCATCCAAAAAGTTTTGCCATC
>DASUVL010000549.1:0-12919 GCA_036379015.1 Niastella sp. | reverse complement strand
TAAGCGTTCCGCGTTTTGCGTTCCGCTCCTTATTTTTGCGCATATGATTCAGGACAACCTATTACTTGTTTTATCGCTTTTATTTGTCGTTTGTATTCTTACGATGATCAGTGGCAAATTAAGAATTGCATACCCCATTTTTCTGGTCATAAGTGGTCTGCTCATCAGTCTTATACCGGGTATGCCCCAGATCACCCTGCACCCCGATCTGGTGTTCCTGATCTTTCTGCCACCGTTGTTATATGCAGCAGCCTGGAATACCTCCTGGAACGATTTCTGGCGATTAAAACGGCCTATCAGCCTGTTGGGGTTCGGACTGGTTATTTTTACTTCAGCAACCGTTGCCTGGATCTCTCATTTATTGATCCCCGACTTTTCGTTAGCCGCCGGTTTCCTGCTGGGCGGTATTATATCTCCACCCGATGCCATTGCCGCTACATCTGTATTACAGGGATTAAAAGTTCCCAAAAGATCCATCACTATACTGGAGGGAGAAAGCCTGGTAAATGATGCCGCGAGTTTGATCGTATTCCGGTTTGCCCTGGCCGCCGTATTCACCGGTCAGTTTCATATGTGGGAAGCTACCCAAACTTTTTTTGTTGTAGCAATAGCGGGTATCCTGATCGGGTTGGCGATCGCCCATATTGTGTATGCCATTCACCGGTTCTTCCCCACCACACCGGCTATTGATGCCGCGTTTACATTGATCACCCCGTATATCATGTACATCACCGCGGAGCATTTTCATGTATCGGGCGTATTGTCGGTTGTAACTGGCGGGTTGTTCCTCACGTTCCGCTCGCAGGACATTTTTAGTTATGAAGCCCGTATACAGGTATTGGGTTTATGGGATACACTGATTTTCTTATTGAACGGGTTTGTATTTATTTTAATTGGTCTGCAGTTACCGGATATCATCAAGGGCATGGAAGAATACTCTGTAGGCCAAGCCATTGGCTATGCGCTTATAATTAGTCTGGCTACCATCCTGATCCGCATCATCTGGGTTTTTCCAGGCGCTTATATTCCCAGAATGTTGTTTAAAAGCATTCGGGAGAAAGAACCCGATCCGGGCTGGCGCAATATATTATTGATCGGCTGGAGCGGGATGCGCGGTGTGGTATCGCTGGCATCGGCACTGGCGGTTCCGCTTACATTAGCCGACAAACAGGCTTTCCCGCATCGAAATCTTATTTTATTTATCACGTTTGTAGTGATCCTGATCACCCTGGTATTGCAGGGATTAAGCCTGAAGCCGCTCATCCGTTTTTTAAAGATCAAGGGGGAGGAAAAAGAATCGGAATCGTTACAGGCGCTTGACATGCGGTTACAACTGGCACGTGCCGTGCTGGCGCATATAGATATTAAGTACACCAATGAAATAGAAACGAACGAAACGTATAAACGCGTACGAGACCGCTATGCACGCATGATCGCTATTACACAAAAAAAGCTGGAAGCGCAGGAAACACCCGAAGACGGACAAACGTTTTTACCGCATTACCGCCAGATGTTGCTGGAATTGGTAGAAGTACGCCGCCGCGAACTGAACCGCTACCGCCATACGAATTCCTTTAGTGAAGAACTGATCCGCGACAGAGAGTGGGAACTGGACCTCGAAGAGGCAAGGCTGAGACGGTAATCCCCCCGGCCCCCTAAAGGAGGAGAAGAAAACCGTTACAGTTTCGGAGCTCAAGTTGCAAGGCATCAGTTACAGGTTACCGGGTACTTATTCCCCCTTTAGGGGGCTAGGGGGTTACTTGTCAAACTCCACCTTCAACACACAACCCTGGCCGGGAGCGGTTTTAATATCTACCCTGCCATTAAACACATCAGCGCGGTTGATGATATTACTTATACCAATGCCCTTGCGCTTACGTTTAAGGTCAAACCCTTTGCCATTATCAGTGATCGTGAGCGTGAGTTTTTTAGCCTCCGCTTTTATAACGATCAATATTTTTGTAGCTTCGGCATATTTCAAAATATTATTCATTTGCTCCTGTACAATGCGGTAAATGGTCAGCTTTAATCCATAGTCCAATTTTGATTCATCAAAACCGGGATAATTAAAGCCTATTTCAATTTTCTGCGCCCATCTTATATCGGCGATCATATCATTGATGGTTTCAACGATGCCCAGGTCGGCGGCACTGGGCGATACCAATGATTTTGACAGTTTGCGGATCTCTTCAATCGCCAAATAAATGTGGTCTGCCGCTTTGTTGGTAAACATTTCCCGTTCATCACTTTCAATAAATGGAGACGACAGAAAAAGCTTGGCCGAAGCCAGGATCTGATTCACATTATCATGCAGTTCCTTTCCTATTTCAGACCGTTCTTTTTCCTGGGTATTGATGGTGGCCCGGGCAATCTGTCGCTGGTGATTTATTTTCTCTTCCAGTAATTTTGCTTCCTGGTTCCGCAATTGTTCTACAGCTTGTTTCTGGCAGGTAATATCATGGAGCACCCCAATCAATTTCACCGGTTCACCCAGATGATTTTTGATCAGTTGTCCTTGTGAATGCGTAATAATTATACTGCCGTCGGGCCGAAGACACCTATGTTCAAAATCAAAATCCCCATGACCATCGATCGTACGCTGTATAGCGGCTAATACACGATCAATGTCGTCGGGATGAATGATAGACAATCGCTGCTCCAACGTTGGCACTTCATTAGTTTCCAGGCCGAATATCCGGTACAGTTCATCAGACCAAATGGTAACACCGGTTTTCAGATCGGTTTCCCAGCTGCCTATCGAAGCAATCCGTTCTGCCTGTAGTAACATTTGCTGATTACGCAGCGAACGTTCTTCCGACTTCCTCCGTTCAGTACTGTCGATGCCGATGGCAAAATAGCCGGTGAGCTTTCCCTTTTTATCAAACTGGGGCTGTGCCTGCATGTTCATCCAGATCTTCCGGCCCGATTTGGTGTATAACAGCAATTCACTATCAAAAGTGCGGGCCGCTTTTTTATTTTCCAACAGGGCTTCTATGGCGTTTTTGTCCGTTTCCGGCCCATATAAAAAATCTTCAGGCCGCTTACCTATGGCTTCTTTGGGGGTATATTCCAATGCCAGGGTAAATGCTGCATTTACCCATTGTATCCTTCTATCTAAATCGGTGATCACGATGGGGCAAAGCGTTTCACGGGCAATGTGCGAAAGTTTTTTCAACTCTTCCTCTACTATCTTCTTGGCAGAAATATCCCGCATTATAGTGCTCATCCGGTCTTCCCCATTCAGGTCTTTAAAATACACCGACGAGAATTCACAGGGTAAATGTTCGCCGTTCTTTTTAATAATGGTCAGTTCACCCTGCACAAAACCCTTTGTCAATCGTTCCTGCAACATCCCTAGTACTTCCTCGTTATGCAATACAACACCATGCCGTCCAAGTTTTTTAAACTCTTCTTCGGTATACCCGAACAATTCGCAGGCTTTTGTATTCACTTCCAATATGGTGCCATCGGGTTTACCTAAAATGAAAGCGTACAAACTGCTATTGGCAATGGCCCGGTATTTGGCTTGCCCCAGGTAAATCATTTGCTCGGCCTGTTTATGCTGGGTTATATCCTGAAAGGTGCCAACCAATTGTATAGTTTTATTGAAGGCCTGCTTGGGCTGGCCAATGGCCCGTATCCATTTTTTGTTGGGGGTATCTGTGCAGCAATCCAGATCTAAATTAAAAGGCTTACCTTTTTCAATAGCCAGTTGCACGGCCTTTTTAAATTGCAGGTACGCTTCCTTGCCAACAAAGGAAAGCATATCGTACCAGGTGATGGTCTTGAATTTCGGTAGCTCCAGCAACTTATACATCCCTTCCGTACAGGATAACAGGTTTGTTTGTACATCGAGCTGCCAGCCTCCAATACCCGCTGCCAGTTCAGTTTCTTCGAGCAGGTGTTTATAGTTATTGGTTTCTGTAATATCTGTTATAGACGCAATCAAATACCGGGAGCCATCGGGTTGGGTAATTACGGTGATGCCACAATTAATCCCGAATATGTGACCATCTTTTCGTTGAATATGAAATTCAGTGACCGGTTGCCTGGGAACAGGCGAAGCCATGGCCGCATTAAATGCATCCACCGTAAAGTCGCGTTGTACATCCGGTACAACGGTTAAAAAATGTTTACCAACCAACTCCCCGCGTTCATAGCCAACCATGCGGCAATAACTTTCATTCACATCAACAAAATATCCTTCACTATCCAGTACCAGGATGCCCACATCCAGGGCATTGAAAACCGCATTGAACACCGGATTGTTTGCATTACCCTGCGCAGATAATTTACCCCGTTTTACTTTGGAATGTACACGCATATCACACTTTTTTCCAACCCCGCTTCATACAAGCGAGGGCTAGCGTAAATAATTATTGTATGGACAAATAATCAGGTAGTTACCACGGGTTGGCTTGTTCAGGAACAGGTTGCGGAGTATCCTTTTTTCAGGGAATACGTGTCTGGATAATACAGCGGGTAATTGATTAGTGAAGAATTCTGATCAGCGTCAAAAGCGATCTAAATAAATTTACACTTTTATTTAATATCAAGGCCGATATTATTGTGCTTGTTTGGGGTAAAATAATGTTTAGCGTCGCTATACGCCGATTTTCTTAGCCCTGATCAGTTTGGTGATAAACATTTGCATAAGAGGGTCGTATAAAAAAAGCGGACAAACCATTTCTATAATGATTTGCCCGCATTACTTATAAATAAACCAAGAAATTAGTGGCTACTTTGCGATGTCTTTTATTTTTGTATTGGCAAAATCATCGGCCAACTTGTTTAATTGTGAAGCAGAAGGTGTTACAGCCCCCTGATCAAAAACAACCCGGTATACAAAACGCACCGACTCCCCTTTCTTCAATTGCAGGTTTTTGGCCGATTTACCATTGGTAAATACCTTTTCGCCCAGTGGATTGGCTGCAAATAATCCATAACCCCGCGCATGCCAGTAAGTTGGGTAATTGATGTTGCTGGGATGATCGATAATGGCAATACTGATGGAATCGTTTTTCATTTTGCCATACATCTTACACCAGACAGCCCGGGTGCTCCAGGCGCTATCGCCTTCCTTACCGGCACTCGTCATATAATTACCGGTGGCTACCGCGTCTGTATTGCCTTTTACGATGGTTACATTGCCTTTATCATCGGTGAACAACTGATCTTTTTTACTGGAGACCTGTAATTCGTGCGCTACGCGTAAACCCAGCAAACCATCCTTTGCATCGGTGAACAGCACCGTGGTATTGGCTTTTAAGATCGTAATACGATCAATGATGCGCTGGTTATCTGTTCCGCTGAATTCATACTGGGTGGTTTCTTCCAGCAACACCTCGTTGTTCTGATTAACCCAATTGGCATGATAGGCCAGCACGCCTTTCGCACCATCTTCTTTTTTAATAATGCGATCGGTTTTAATAGAACCGTACATAGCCTTTTTCCCAGCAGGAATGGCAAAGGAATTATTCCAGAAATCGAGCCCATTCACATTTTCGAAATTGAACCATAAACCCACGTGATGCGGATGATCAGTAGGATCACCGGCCATTGGGAACATCGGATATCCGCGGGTCACCATGGCCCCATTACCTGAGAAAATGGGATACAAAACCGGCTTGGCCAGTGAATCGGGATATATAAAACGGGTAAACAGTTTTGAACCGACAAATACATTAATCGTACGTTGGTCTTTTTCTGTAACAAGCTTTATCGTTTCCTTTTTCTGAGCATAGGATATTGAAACAAGAAAAGAACCAATGGCACAAAGGAAGATCTGTTTCATAAAAGGTTATAACAGGTTTTTGAAGAATTCATCGTTTCCCCGTTTAAGGTTTTGAAGGTCCTTAAACGGGGCGCTTACAGTCAAACTTAATATTTAAATGGCTTACCACCTACCATTACTTCCTGTGTTTTTACATCAAAGGTCGCTTTCATGCCGGTACGGGCGGCCGCATTGGTCATGATGGTGGCAATGGAATGGTTATACCCTGCTTCCACAGGCGCATTAGGTTGTTTACGGCTGCGGATGCATTCCATCCAGTTGCGCACGTGGTTGCTGGTTAGTTTGTCACCACCGGTATTGGCGCTGGCAATTACAGGCTCCACCATCGATAAGCTTTGCTCAGGCAACAGGTTAGGCTGCATGCCCATATCGTCGGCGAATTTCTTGGTCAATCCACCTTTAGGCGATACTGTATTGTTAATAAGGTTCAATTCACCGCCATTGGAAAAATATACTTCTGAAGGCTTTTCATCGCCATTGTGCATGCGGCTGCCAAACACCACCTGAAAACCGTTTGATGGATCATTCACCGGACCATAATCAAATACGGCGGTGATGGTATCCCAGTTCTTTCTGCCATCCTTCCACATATAAATACCGCCATTGGCTACTACACTGCGTGGGTGAGCAATACCGCTGAACCAATTCACCGTATCGATCTGGTGGCTCATCCATTGACCGGGCAATCCGGAAGAATAGGGCCAGAATAAACGATACTCCAGGTACTTGCGTGCATCGAACGCTTCAAACGGCCTGTTCATGAGGAAGCGTTTCCAATCGGTATCCTGTTCTTTTATCTCTTTTAACAAAGGCACCCGGCGCCAGCGTCCGGGCTGATTTACATTCCAGGTAAGTTCAACCATGGTAATGGGGCCGAATTTGCCTGACTTAATAAATTCATCAGCGGCATGATAGTTAGCACCGCTTCTGCGTTGTGAACCGATCTGCACGATCCTGTCCGTTGCCTTAATAGCTTTTAACGCAGCGCGGTTATCTTCCATGGTTTCGGCAAATGGCTTTTCTACATAGGCATCGCAACCGCCTTTTACCGCCTCAATGGCGTGCAGGGCATGTTGAAAATCGGCGGTACTTATGAAAACGGCATCTACCAGTTTCTTACTATATAATTCTTCATTATTGCGGCAGGCGACTATATCATGGCCCATTTTTTCTTTCCATTGGGCAGCGCCTTCTTCCCTTCTTTTGTTCCAGATATCTGATACCGCAACGATATCAAAATTCAGTTCCTTGTAATGGTTCATAAAACAAGGCATATGGGAAGCACGGTGTCGGTCTGAAAAACCAACAACCCCAACCCGCACCCGGTCGTTGGAACCTATGATCCTTCTATAACTTTGTGCTGAAAATCCGGCTTTGGCAACTAATAATCCAGCTCCGGCCATGGAGGCCTGCTGAATAAACCGGCGACGAGAATTTTTCATATCGGCGTTTTAATTGGTTGAATGAGAGGCAATAAAATTAAGGAGAACAATGTCATTTTCATCATTAAAAATCAAGAGGAATATATTAATGAGTTTTTGGATAGAATAGTTTAATAACAGATGCCAGTTAACCACCATTGGTTACTGGTTTCCGGGGTGCAAGATGAAGATTTCGTGATAAAGGTTGCAGGGAGGTTTCTGGTTTCTGGTTTGTTGTTTATGGTTATTTCAGTTCGGGCTTGCCCGTTAATTTCGGACAGCAAAAAAAGTCCGGGCTTTAGGCATGGTTCAATTCAGTAATGACTATACAAAGCGCGCAGCAACTATAAACTACAAACCATAAACTGTTTCTATTGAAACTGGAGCGCAAAGTATTCCAATGGTGTAGTACCTGAATTTTTGAGTGCATGTAATGAATCTGAGGCAAAGAACAGGAGATCACCGGCTGCTGCTGGTTGAGTACCCTCTCCCAATAATACCAGCGCGGTTCCTTTTCTAATCAATATAATTTCTTCCTGTGGGTGTTTGTGTGGGTTATGACTTACCTGGCCGGGATTAAGCGACGTTACATGGAGCTCCATTTTTTGAAAGGCCGCCGTGAAGCGATCAAACACTTCGCGTCTCTCCCCTTTGGCATTTTCCTGTACCGACCAGTTATCCCAATCACCGGCAAAAGAACCGCCTGTCTGGTTGCCACGTTCTATATTAAAGGGTGTTTTTGTTTTGAAACGTATCACATAATACACGGTCAACGCTTTGCCGGTATTTTCGAAAGTATGTTCATCGCCTGGCATGATCAGTGCAACACCACCCGGTCCAATGATGGTTGTGTTGGCTTTTGTTATCACTTTTAAGTTGCCTTCCTTTACAATGATCAGCTCTTCAACATCGGCATGCGCCAGAGGCGGGTGTGGCATTTTGCCCGGATCCAGTTCAATCACCATCATTTCCAGGTTGGCTAAAGTGGCTGTTGGCCCCTTTGCCATTTTCATATAGTACGTGCTGGAATCTTTTGCTACGATCAGGTCATTCCACGCAAAAACCCTGGAAGTAATAATTCCCTGTTGTGCTTGTGCAAACAAGCTGGACAAAACGATAATTGTCAGGAAGATAGGCTTCATGGCGTAAATATAACAAGTGTTTGTTATAAGAACCAGTTATATAGTATATAACGATGTTTTATGGGTATGGATTGTGAATAACTGTTCAATTATAAATGGTTGTTTTTTAATACTCTGGCGACAAAGCCGCTATACTGGTAAAAAAAAGGCCATCCGTCTGCTGCGGATGACCTTTGCGCTATTCGTGTCCTCTGTTTCTATTCCTTCAAAAGTTTAGTTGTTATTATTTTGCCATTATGCACCAGTTTCAGGGTATACAACCCGGCAGGTAAACGGCCCGGTGTAAATGCGGCACGGTGACTGCCGGCAGACAGGTTGCCATTCACCAGCACGGCCACTTCTTTCCCCGTAAGGTCATACACCGAGAGGTAGGTATGGCCCGATTGTTCCAGCGAAAACACAATGGTGTTGGTTTGCCTGAACGGATTGGGATAACTACTCAGCGTAGTGCCACCTCCCTGCGTTCCCGGGGTGATTGATCTTTCTACCAACGATGCCACCAATGGCGACTGGCTTGTGGTGGTTGAAGCATCGATCACCAGTTGAGGCGGGTTATTACCGGCTTCTGCTGAATTCCACAAAATGCGGGGATCGAATGCTGCCTGGCTTTTCATGGCCAGACTGATGGTTTTACGTCCGGCAGAAATTTCGCTTTTGACGTAGTTGGTTATATCCCAGGTTACATAGCTATAAGCTGCGTTGGTTACTGTAGCAGATGCCAGTGCAGTGGTACCCGAAGCGGGTTTGTTATTCCAGGTCAATGAATTTTCTGTCCAGCTGGTATTGGCCACCGAAAACACCCCAACCGGTATGCTGGGCACTGTTGTGAGATCCACTTTACCATACACTTTTAATGTTACTGAATTAATAGTTCCGGTAACAGCGGATGCATCAAACAATAAATAGGTTTCGCGATTATTGCCGGCGGTCGAGGTAGGATTTATCTTGGTAACTAACATCGTGGAATCGGTGGTACCATGGATAATAGTCGCATTGCTGCCGTCGCGTACATACGCATCCTGTTGCGGCAATAATGTATACAATTGATTATTGCTCGTCCCGGTCTGGATCTTCACTTCCGTATAGCTGTTCCAGGCATTCACGCTGTTGCCATGACCTACAATACGAACATATTTTGCCGAGCGGGGCGAGAAAGAAAATGTTTCCAGGTTCAGCGAAGTACCGCTGCTTGTTACACCTGAAGCAGCTGTAGTCCAGTTCAGTCCATCGGTACCAGTCAACACGTCAAATGTGGAACTGCGTGTATTGCCGCTGTAAAAAGCGATCTGCACGCCGGATACCGAAGTAGCATTGCTTAAACAGAATTGGATCCACTGTCCATCACCAGTTGCTGACCAACGGGTATTGAGGTTATTATCGAGCACATTGGCTGGCACGTTGCCATCGTTACTGCTGGCAGTAACAGGGTCACAGGTTGGTGTACCGCCGCCGGGAAAATCGTCGGCAGGACTTATCATGCGCTCACGGATCCAGGCGCCGGCAGGTTTCAACCGGGCGGTGGTCCATGGACCATTGGAACATGTTCCAGTGGTCCATACTGCACCGGAACGGAAATCGTCGGAGTAGTTCCAGTTGGTCCAACTGATCTTTTTAGTACGCATCAGGTCAATGAACTGCTGTGCCATGGCGAAATCGTTCGGACCGTCACCACTGGCTTCCTGTGTACCAAACTCGGTTACGAATACAGGCAATGAGTTAGATGCTGTATTCAGTTGGTTTAAATACGCTGTACGGTGATCCTTCGCATAGAAGTGAAAGGTGTACATCACATTAGGCTGCGTCAGTGGATTGTTTAAGACGTCCTGCAAAGAACCATCGCCTGACTGGCCAAAGGTTGACCATCCGTGTGTACCCACGAGGATCACGGCATCATTATCAATAGCCCGGATATGCGGGATCATCTGGTCGGCATAGGTTTTTATCTTTGCCCAGGTAGCACCTGAGTTAGGTTCATTACAGATGTCGTAGATGATGTTGTTCTTGTTCTTGTGTGTGTTGGCAATAGCCGAGAAGAATGTCTTTGCTCTAGAAAGATTGTAGTTCGGATCACCGGGATTCAACTGATGCCAGTCTACCAATGCATACATGCCACGCTCAGTGGCTTCTTCTATCAACCGGTTTACCTGGGCGGTAAAACCTGCAGGATCGGATTCATAACCGCCTTCCTGCACATACAGTGAAATACGCAGTACGTCTGCTCCCCAGTCATTGGCAAGGGCATCGAGCGAAGCTTCTGTTAAACAACTTCCCCACCCATACCACTGGATCCCGTGGGTGCTCATACCACGTAACTGAATGGGATTACCAAACTGGTTACATAATTTTGTTCCAATCACGCGCAGTTGCCCGTTCTTCGCTACGGGCGTTTGTGCGTGTACCGTTAGAATGCTTACGATGCAACACAAAATACAGAATGTAATTTTCTTCATTGGATAGTATCTTTAAGGTTAAGAAAAAAGCTTTGCGTTACAGGTTCGGGGGCTATGAAATTGTGGTATTTTTTGTTAGCTTACTACTGCCTTTGTACTGTAACTCGCACACTCCTGGTCTCACTACCTATTGTAATTCTGGCAACGTATGTCCCTGCTGGTTTGTGGGCGGTGTTCCAGTAAACGGTCTGTTCGCCCGCCTGCTGATGCGTGTTGATGATCTCTTCTGCCTGACCGTTGATATTATACATGGCAATACGCACCTGCTCCGGTTTCAACAAGGTATACCTGATAACAGCTTGTTTTCCGGCTACGGGGTTGGGATAAACCCTGATGTTATAATCACCGGAAGGGTTGGCATCAGCAGGAACCGTTTCTGTGCGGGTGGTTTCGGCAACAGCCGATGGCGCTCTGCCATCTCTGTAATTACGGACCCTTCTCCATTTTACAACGGCTTCATCGGTAGTGAGGGTGCCGTAATTACCGTATTTGTGGTAATTGGAAACGGATTCATTATCGGCTATCTCAGCCTTTTTCACCCCATTGATATAGATTATGATCTTATTGCCCGCATTTTCCTGCAGATGAATAACGTTTATACGTACTTCTTTTCCATATACATTCGTAGCCAGGGTTTGTCCTGCCCCACGAATCGATCCGCCACTGGCGGCATATCCTCTTATCATCAGTTGGGTAGCGCCACTTGTACTTCCGAAGATCTGCATCAGGCTTTCATCATTCAGGGGCGAATAGAAAGTTACATAGCCTTCAAACTGGCGGCTGCCGGTGGAGTAATCGTTCTGTAACCTGATCTCGGAGCGGTTGGTGCGATTGTCCAACAGCCGAAAAGTTTCGGTTTCCGTACTGCTGGCATAGCTGTAGTCGGCACAAACCGGACTGCAAACAGACTTGCTGGCAGTCCAGTTATAAATTTGCAGGCCATCTTCATTATCGAGGTGGATCTTTTTGGTAGGCGAATATTGCACCCAGCCGCTGCCTAATTGGGCGTGGGCAATAGAAGATAAAGTTGAGATCAGGGTTATGCAAATGACGGCACACAGTAATCTGCGTACTACGTCGGTCGCGTTTAGTTTCATATAATGTTTTTAAAAGTGTTTTTTATTCTTTTATCATTGACCTCGTTATGATCTTTCCATTATACACCAGCTTTACCCAGTAAACCCCGGCGGCCAGTTGCTGCGCATTGAACGTGGTGCGATGACTGCCTGCCGTTACATACCTGTTTACCAACATGGCTACCGACTTACCCATGATGTCAGTTACGCTCAACTGCACATGTCCTTCTTTTTCGAGATAAAAAGCGATGGTATTGGTATTATGGAACGGGTTGGGAAAACTGGTCAGCGTTTCCTTTGAAGACAGCCCTTCTTCCATTATACGGGCAGCCACTGTTGTGCTGGTTTGTATTCTTACTTCCGTATAACTATTCCAGGCGTTTACGCTGTTGCCATGCCCTACAATGCGAACATATTTTGCAGTGCGGCCAGTGAAGGTGAATGTTTCCAGGTTGGTAGAAGTGCCGCTGCTAACGCGACCTGAAGAAGCTGTTGTCCAGCTGGTGCCATCAGTACTCGTTAACACATCAAATGTAGAGGCACGGGTGGCGCCGCTATAAAAAGCGATCTGTACACCAGTTACTGTTGTTGTACTACTTAAACAAAACTGGATCCATTGTCCGTCTCCGTTTGCCGACCAGCGGGTGTTGAGGTCATTATCCAACACGTTGCCAGGTACATTGCCATCGTCGGCACTGGCCACTACCGGTACACAGGTTTGCGGATTGCCTCCATTTTGCCCTACCATAGAAGTAGATAATATTTGGGCGGTCACCGGTGCTGATGATGTTTCATCGGCGCCCTTATCCAAGGGCGCGGTGCGGCTTTGTCCATCCATGTCTACGGTAACTGCTGAATAGGTACCTGTTGCAGCGCCGATGGCGGGACTTCCGGATTGCAAATGAAATGTGCCGGTAGCATTGCGGGCCAGCAAGGGATTTACAGAAGTATAACCACCAGACGGCATGGCGCCTGCACCATTTGTATTGTAAATAATATTTCCCGACCAAACGGCGCCGGTATAAGGGCCGGCAAT
>DASUVL010000548.1:0-6356 GCA_036379015.1 Niastella sp. | reverse complement strand
TATTGGTTTTTGGTGGTTGTTCACCGGCATCGTAATCAAAAGCAAGGCCTTTGGGTAATTTATAATCTTTGGTAGCAAATAAAAAGGTGATGGTATCGGGCAGACCGCGGCTGATAAACTTGCCATATTGCATTTCCATTTCGTAGGTTCCGTTTTCACGGGTGGTGATGATGGCTTTTTTCACCAGTGCCTCTTTTTCATCAATGTACAGGGTTGAAACCACTACATCGCTTTTTTCATCGAGCGGCAATAATTTAACAATGGTCACGGGCGCGCCGTTAAAGGTGCTTTTTCCAGCCGGTACAGCGGTGTAATTATTCCCTTCAAATAAAGCAGCCAGGTTAATATTACCGCCTCCCTTGGGTACTATGGAAATACCGTCCTGCTTTTTGATCTTGAATTTATCGGGTTTTTTATAATATATGGTCACCTTCGACTCAGGTACTTTCATAAACGACACATCGGTTTTCATTACGCCATCAGCCTGGTAGTCGTTTACAAGCGCCAGTTTTTCCTTTACTTTTTTTATCAGCTCATTGGCATCCTGGGCACGGGTTACAAAACCAGGCAATAAGAACATCATTACCAGACCGATGAAAACAGATAATTTCATACCCATAATATTCATGCTACAAATTTAACACAACGCCATTTGGCAGGGACATATTTAACGAAGCCTTACAGAAAGCTACGCTCGCGATAGATTTTTATCAATAGCATATTAGCAGCCTGCCTGCATGCATGGTACACTTTTAAACAACAAATAAACAACCCCATAACCGTTTAGGGTTTCATGATCATTGTACGACTTACAGGAAGATATGGATGAAATCAAATAAGGCAGAATTAATATATGGCATGCCACATTATGGTGCGCAAACGGGAAAGTTCATGAGCATCATTCTCATGATAGCTATGTGTTGGACTATTTGCAACCAAACCCATTTTAATTACGTCATTCAACGGGCGTTTGCATGAAATGGCTCACGTGCAAACGTTTGTCAAAACTAATCCGGGTTCAGGGCGCTATGGAATGTTTTAATTTCTTAATTTCCATTTCCTTCACCAAAAGAACAGCCTTGTGAAATCAGTACTTTTTGTAATTTCTTTTTTGTTTGGTATTACTTGTGCCATAGCCCAAACTAATAATCCAACTGCATTTGTACCCTACGCTCAGAACATACCCGGGAGCAACGTATCGTTTAATATGGTGCCTGTACAAGCCGGCCATTTTATGATGGGTAGTCCGGCTACAGAGACAGGCCGCAAGCCAACGGAAGGACCGGCAAAAAAAATACGGCTCGATGCATTTTGGATGGGCGCAAAAGAAGTAACCTATGATGAATTTTTATTGTTCTTTAACGATGAAAATACACCGCGCGATTCAGAATTAGATGCCGTTACCCGCCCTACGCCACAATACATTGACCTGAGCTGGGGCATGGGAAAACAAGGTGGCTTTCCGGTTAACAGCATGTCGCAATATACAGCGATGATGTATTGTCGCTGGTTGTATAAGAAGACTGGCATTTTTTACAGGCTGCCTACCGAAGCCGAATGGGAGTATGCATGCAGGGCGGGCAGCACCAGTGCTTACTATTTTGGGGATGATGCAAAGCAGCTGAAAGATTATGCCTGGTTTGCTGATAACAGCAATAAAAAATACCAGAAAACAGGGCAGAAGAAACCTAATGCCTGGGGTTTGTATGATATGCTGGGAAATGTAAGCGAATGGACGGTAGATCAGTTCCGGGAAGATTATTTTACAGCTATCAGCGATACAGCACTGAACCCTACGGTTGCGCCTACGGTTACCTACCCACGAGCAGTTCGGGGTGGTGGCTATTTAGACAAACCAGATGCATTGCGTTGCGCCAACCGGCAGGCCTCAGATGCATCATGGAACAAACGCGATCCCCAAATGCCCAAAAGCAAATGGTGGTTAACCGATGCCATGGCTGTTGGCTTCCGGATCGTTCGGCCGGTACAGGCGCCTGCTGCTGAAGAAGCAGAAGCCTTTTATAAAAAATATTGCCACGAGTAATGCCTGTGCGTTACCGGGGGATACAGACATAGGGTTCCTGATTTCGTTATACTAAAACTGATGCAAATGAGCACTGAAAAAGCTAACAACCTTGCCGCTTCGCGCCGCCGCTTCGTAAAACAAAGTACATGGCTGGCCGGAGGATTACTTGCCGCTCCATTGATCTCAAAAGCCAATTATTTTTCTGGTGCAGACGATACTATAAAAGTAGCACTGATCGGTTGTGGCGGCCGGGGAACCGGTGCCGCCATGCAGGCTTTATTGAGCAAACAAAACGTTAAGCTCGTTGCTATGGCCGATGCTTTTCGCGATAATTTAGACCGTAGCCATAAACGATTGACAGACCCGGCCAACGGGGGCGCCAATGTTTTAGATAAGATCGATGTTCCCGAAGAAAGAAAATTTTCCGGTTTTGATGCGTATCAAAAAGCCATTCCCCTGGCAGATGTGGTGATTCTGGCAACGCCGCCCGGTTTTCGTCCCCTACACTTTGAAGAGGCCATCAAACAAGGCAAACATGTATTTATGGAAAAGCCGGTGGCTACCGACCCCGCTGGTATAAAACGGGTGCTGGATGCGGCTGAAGTTGCCAGACAAAAGAAATTAAACGTGGTGGTAGGGTTACAGCGCCACTACCAGAATTCATACCGTGAGTTATTCAAGCGTAAGAAACTCATAGGCGATATAACATCGGCACAAGCCTGGTGGAATAATGATGGCGTATGGGTACGCAAACGCCAATATGGACAAACCGAAATGGAATACCAGATGCGCAACTGGTACTACTTTGTATGGTTATGCGGCGATCATATTTGCGAACAGCATATTCACAACATTGATGTAGTGAACTGGTTCAAAGAAGGCTATCCGGTAAAAGCCCAGGGTATGGGTGGCCGGCAGGTGCGCAAAGGAAAAGATCATGGCGAAATATTTGATCATCATTATGTGGAGTATACTTATGCCGATGGTTCCATTCTGAACAGCCAATGCCGCCATATACCAGGCACCATGAGCAAAGTTGATGAATTGCTGATCGGCACAAAAGGTATCATTCAATGTGGCGAAGCCAACATCATTGGACCTAAAGGAAAAGTATTATTCCAGTTTGATAAACAGACCGAGAATAATCCCTACCAGACGGAACATGATGAATTGTTTGCGGCTATTGCCAAAGGTGAATACAAATTTGATGATACGGAAATGGGCGCCAAAAGCACCATGTCAGCCATTCTCGGCCGTATGGCTACGTACACCGGACAGGTGGTGGAATGGGATAAAGCATTGAATTCCGGTTTAGATCTGCAGCCTAAAGCGTACGATTTCAACGCTGCTCCACCCATATTACCCAATGATGAAGGGTATTATCCGGTTCCTATTCCGGGGGTAACAAAGTATGGGTTTTAAATAAGAAAAAAGACAGTTTGGCCCGGAAGAAGTTCGCTACAACCGAACCATCTTCCGGGCTTTATTTTTATCCCCGGCTCCCGGTAAATCCTTTAAAAATTTTACTTATCTTACCCACACTGGCAGCCGGCTCGCTGTCAATGGCCCCGTTTAGTAGCAACAATGGATTCCCAGGCTAAAGCATAGCAACAGGTTCAACCAATCAAGAAGGTAAGGCAGGGTAAATGTGTTATCACATTTTCACATTTGCCATTATATCAGCACATATACCGGGTAATTAAAATAAGATATTATAATGAAGGGTGTTTCGCTTTTCAAGTGGTTTAGAAATGTGTCTATTGCCAAAAAATTATATTTCACGGTAGGCATCATGGCTACCCTGATAGCTATTGAATTAGGGGCGCTTATTTTCTCTATAAATACGCTTTCGTCTGTACGGGCTTACGTAAGCGGTGAAGGCCTCTGGTCAAAAGCACAAAAAGATGCCATGTACCATTTGTTGAGGTACAGCCGCAGTTATGACGAAGCTGATTATCAGAAATTCAAGGAATTTATGAAAGTACCCGGGGGTGATCATAAAACCCTGGTTGAGTTGGCCAAGAAAAACCCGGACATGAATATTGCCCGGCAGGGTTTTATTGAAGGCCGCAATCATAAGGATGATGTAGATGGCATGATCAACCTGTTTACCCGGTTCAATTCTATTTCATACATTAATAAAGCCATCCAGATCTGGGGACAGGCAGACCCGTTGGTAGCAAAGTTTATTCCCATTGGCGAACAATTGCATAAGGAGATCAACTCCGAGCACCCTTCACCTGAAAAGATCAATGAGATCGTTCTGGACATAGACCCGCTTAATGCCCAGCTCACTAAACTGGAAGATGATTTTTCTTATACACTGGGCGAAGGATCGCGCTGGCTCGAAAACCTGGTGTTGAAATTATTATTTGCGATTGCACTTTCTGTTGAAGTAACCGGTTTAACCTTAGCGATTGTGGTGAGCCGGAACATTCAAAAAGGACTGAACGAGATCTTGCAATCGGCCAAAGCAGTTGCCAAAAATGATTTTAGCCGCAAGGCAAAAGCATTTTCAAAAGATGAGATTGGTATACTGGCCAACAACTTTAACAACATGGCCGATGAGCTGGCACGCAGCATGCGTGACATTGAACAGGCGCAGCAAAAATTCAAGGGTTTGCTGGAATCAGCTCCGGATGCCATTGTGATCGTTTGTGAAAAAGGGATCATTCAACTGGTCAATAATCAATGTGAAAATATTTTCGGTTACAATAAAAACGAACTGATGGGCTGTAATGTGGATGTATTGTTACCCGAACGATTCCGCATCATTCACCCCGAGAACCGGAAACTATTCTTTGATAACCCGGGTATTCGCTCCACAGGAACAGGTCTTGAATTATTGGGCCGGCACAAGAATGGAGATGAGTTTCCGGTAGAAATAAGTTTAAGCCCGCTGGAGACGGAAGAAGGTCTGCTGGTTACCGCCGCTATCCGGGATATTTCAGAGAAAAAGCGGTTGGAGAAAGAGATCAGGGAAGCTAATATTACGCTGGAAAAAAAAGTGCAACAACGTACCGCCGAGCTGGAAAGCAAAAACAAAGAACTGGAGCAATTTGCCTATGTGGCCTCGCACGATTTGCAGGAACCTTTGCGTACAACTTCCAGCTTTGTTGAACTGCTTCGCAAACAATACCAGGGCAAGCTGGATTATAACGCAGACAGGTATATTGAATATGTGATACAGGCTTCGGAGCGAATGAAAACCCTGATCAAAGACCTGCTCGATTACTCGCGTATTGGCCGTGAGAAAAAGTTTGAACCGGTAGACTGTAATGTTGCATTTGGAGAAGTAATAGCCGACCTCGCTAAAGTGATCAAGGAAAACAAAGCCGAGATCACCGCCAGCAAGCTGCCGGTAGTAAACGCTTTTCCAACGGAATTGAAACTATTGTTCCAGAACCTGATCAGCAATTCCATTAAATTTCAAAAACCGGGCATTGCCCCGCATATTGAAATATCTACCATAAGAGAAAACCATCACTGGCATTTTCAATTTCGCGATAATGGCATCGGTATTGAAAAACAATACCAGCAACGCATATTTATCATCTTTCAACGACTGCACAACCGCTCTGTATATGAAGGTTCGGGCATTGGCCTGGCGCATTGCAAAAAAATAGTTGAGCTGCACGGCGGTACCATATGGGTAGAATCTGAATCTGGCAAAGGCAGTACATTCCATTTTACCCTGGCTGACAATGGCTGAAACGCTGCCCCCTATGACAATACATCTTTCTTTCTGAATATCACCACGGCTGCAGTTACAAACAAAATAATATGAATGATCAATACAAAAGCCGAGCGTAGTATACCCGGCAGGTTTTGAATACTGCCCGGTACGGCACTGTTACCGGTTGTTGCCTGTATGTCAAAAAAGCCCTTCCAACCCAGCATATGCGAAGTAAACAAATACGGCTTCATAGATAAAAACAAAGGCAGGTCCATAGTAGTGAGAATAGTGCAAACAATAACTATACTCATGGCAGCCACAATGGGACCAATTGAATTCTCAGCAAACAGGGAAAGAAAGAACGACAACGCAGCCACGGTTACCATAGCAATGGCAGCAAATCCAAAGGCGGCCAGGTAACGCCAGAACACATCCGATTGTGGAATTTGAATGATCACCTGGCTTTGAAATACCATCAGATCACCGGAGCCAAATACCAGCAGTGAAACCAACAGCGACAGTATAGCCATCCATATCAACAACAACAAGGTATAAATGGAAGCGGCCAGGAACTTACTCACCAGCAAGGTAGAACGGCTAATGGGTTTGCTAATCAGTAAACGCAGGGTACCCATATTGGCTTCCCCCGCAATC
>DASUVL010000547.1:0-17062 GCA_036379015.1 Niastella sp. | reverse complement strand
GAAAAGCCGGCTATTCTCAATGGCCAGTATGCGGCACCTGAAAAAGAAAGAAAGCAAAACACTATTAATTTCCATTTTCTGCCTAACTCCGGTATTATACAAAAGCTGCATGTAGAAATGCAATTACAATCAGAAGGCGGGGTTTGGAAAATCATATTGCAGGTATATGAGCATGAGGACGGGCATGGTGATGGCATCAATATGCAAACGATGGTATAAACATTAACCTTCATTAACATTAAACCAACCCTGCTTAACCTTCATTGCCGGTATGTAAGAATATTTTCGTAGCACGTTAAACGAAAATGTTACCGGTATGAAGAATCTCTACCTGCTGATTGTTACCTGTTTTTTGTATTCGCTGTCCATGGCTCAGAAAAATGGCGGGGTAAAAGGCATTGCCTTCGATACCTTGTCGAAACAGCCGATACTGTCTGCAACGGTTACCTTATTACAAAAAAAAGATTCCTCGCTGGTATCATTTACCATGACCGATAACAAAGGTCAGTTTGAAATTACCGGTTTGCCTAATGGCGAATACCGGTTGCTGACAACACATGTGAATTACCATAGCAAAAGCCTGTATTTCACCATCGATGATGATCATAAGCAGGTATACCTGGGAAACATTATTATGAACGATGTTACCCGTGTATTGAGCGAGGTGATCGTTACTGCAGAAGCGCCGCCGGTAACTTTAATTGATGACACCGTACAATACAATGCGGGTTCTTTTAAAACAGTGCCCAATGCTACCGTAGAACAGTTGCTGAAAAAAATGCCGGGTATTAAAGTAGAAAAAGACGGCACTGTTAAAGCGCAAGGCCAGGAGGTAAAAAAAGTATTGGTCGATGGAAAAGAGTTCTTTGGCAACGATCCCAAAATAGCTACCCGCAACCTGCCCGCAGATGCCGTTGATAAAGTGCAGGTGTATGATAAAATGAGCGATCAGGCCCAGTTAACCGGTTTTGATGATGGTAACAGCGAAAAGACCATCAACCTGAAATTGAAAAAAGACAAGAAGAAAGGGATGTTTGGAAAAGTGATGGCCGGCGGCGGTACCAATGACCGGTATGAGGGCAAGTTTAATGTAAATTCATTTAAGGGCGCCCGGCAGTTTTCTGTAATAGGCATGGGCAACAATACCAATTCCGAAGGCTTTTCTTTTATGGATATGTTGAGTTTTAACGGTAGTATGAATAATATGCAGCAAGCAGGTGGCGGGGGTATCGAGATTAGTATTAGAAATGATGACGTGAATAATCAAAGTGATAATAACAACGGGATAAGAACTATTTGGGGTGGCGGTTTTAATTACAACAACATCATTGGCAACAAAACCAATTTCACCAGTAATTATTTTTATAACCGCTATAATCCGAATACAGAAAGCCATATTCAGCGGAAATACTTTTTGCCCGATTCATCGTACTACTATAATCAAAATGCTTTCTCAAAGAATGTGAATAACAGCCATAAATTAAACCTGGGTGCAGATATCCAGCTTGATTCGTTCCATTCTATAAAAATATCTCCTTCCATAGGGTATCAACAAACAACTACCTCAACCCTTAGCGATTACAATACCTTGTCGCTTACGCAAGTACCGGGCAGCAGCGGTTTCAGCAATAACAAGTCGGGTAGTAATGGGTATAACTTTCGCAACGATATATTGTTTCGAAAAAAGTTCAGGCGGGGTGGTAGAACCTTTTCCCTGAGCTTGCAAAACAATTTGAACGCAAACGATGGAGATGGCAGTCTTTCTTCAACCAATACCTATCGTAATACGATGGGTACCGTAATCAGAACCGATTCTATTAATCAGCGCAATACCAACAGCAGCGATCTGAACAGTTATACCGCGCGGTTGGTGTATACAGAGCCCCTCTTTAAAAGATCGTTGCTTGAGTTCAGTGTCGCTAAAAGCAATAGCAAAAGCACCGCGCAGAAAACTACATATGACTACAATGCCATCAGCGGTAAGTTCGATCAATTGAATAACCGGCTTACCAACGATTATGAAAATAGTTATGGATATAATACGGCTGGTATCCGCTGGCGGATGCAGCAAAAGAAATTCAATGCATCGGCCGGTGTAAACTGGCAGCAAGCTGAACTGGAAGGAAACATCATTGTAAACAACAAAGACTCAATAATCAGTAAAACTTTTCATAACCTGTTGCCCAATGTTCGACTACAGTATAATTTTACCAGGTTCCGTACACTACGGTTGAATTATACAACCAGCACCAAACAACCGTCGGTTTCACAATTGCAACCTGTACCCGATAACAGCGACCCCCTGAATATTAAAACCGGTAATGCCGATCTGAAACAGGAATTAACGCATGGCGTGCAGTTGAACTTTCTATCGGTGAATCCTTTTAAGAACAAGAACCTGTTTGCATTTTTTAATCTTAGCCGCACCGATGATAAGATCGTTGATTACGATACCATTGATTCTGTGGGCGTAAAAACCACCCGACCGGTAAATGTGGATGGGCTCTACGATGTAACAGGATCTATTAATTGGGGCCTGCCCGTGCATTTTTTAAAAGGGACCGTGAACTTTAGTACCAATGGCAGCTATACAAAAAGCAAATCATTCATCAATGGGGCAGAAAATGGCATTAATACACTTAATGTGGGCCCAGATGTGCGGTTTGAAATCAATGCTATGGAAAAGCTGGATCTGTCATTCACTGCCGGCATAAATTATTACAAGACTAAATATAGTTTGCAAGCCGCGTTAAATACCGAGTATTTGAACCAGCAATACAGTACTGAAGTAAACTGGCAACTACCGAAGCGGTTTTACTTTAATACTGAATTTACCTACACTATCAATAGCCAACGCGCCAGCGGTTTTAATACAAAAGTGCCGTTATGGAACGCCTTTATTAGTAAACAGTTTTTGCGGTTTAACCGGGGCGAAATAAAGTTAGCTGCCTTTGACCTGTTGAAACAGAATGTTGGCATAAGCCGAAGCACCAGTCAAAACTATATTGAAGACAAGCGGGTAAAGAACCTGCAACAATTTTTCCTGTTGAGCTTTACCTACAGCCTTACCAAAAACGGGTTAAGTGCGCCCGGTGAAAGCGGCGGCATACATATCATTAAAAGATAGCATATCGTGGGCTGTAAGCCTTATCCGGTGTGCCTTACGTGGCATGGTAGCAAAATTGCATAGCAAGTACTGAAATCCTCAAAAAGTACTATCATGTCAAAAAAAAGCACGGCACTGGCAGCACCAGTAACCAGGATAGAAGGGATGGGTGCTATTCCGCACGAAAACGGCGTATTCTTCAGGGTTTGGGCCCCACATGCTAAAAAAGTTTTTGTAACCGGTGATTTTAATAATTGGGCAAAAACAAAACACCCCATGAGCCATGAAGACAACGGTTATTGGGGGCTGAATATTCCGGAAGCTACCATCAGTAATCAGTATAAATATATTTTACATACTACCGTGGGCGTTGTCTACCGCAATGATCCTTATGCAAAAGAGGTAACCAATTCTGCGGGAAACTCCATTGTGCCCGACCCGCATTTTGACTGGACTGACCAGGATTTTCAAATGCCGCCCTGGAATGAGCTGGTTATTTACGAATTGCATATAGGAACGTTTAATGTAACAGAAGACGGGCAGCCGGGTACTTTTGAAAGCGCCCGGCAACGACTGGGTTATTTAAAGGCCCTGGGTATTAATGCCCTTGAAATTATGCCTGCAACTGAATTCCCCGGCGGATTTTCATGGGGTTACGATTTGTCGCACCCATTTGCCATTGAATCGGATTATGGCGGTATACGGGGATTTAAAGAACTGATAAACACCGCGCATGAACTGGGCATTGCCGTTATACTGGATGTGGTGTACAATCACTTCGGTCCGGCCGACCTGGACCTATGGCAATTTGATGGCTGGAGCGAAAATGGCGCCGGCGGCATTTACTTTTATCAGGATTGGCGGGCGGAAACACCCTGGGGGCATACCCGACCCGATTACGGACGGCCTGAAGTAAGACAATACCTGCGGGATAATGCATTGATGTGGCTGGAGGACTATCATATAGATGGTTTGCGAACAGATGCCCTATTATTTGTTCGTAATGTAAAGGGTAAAAACTTACCCGAGGCCGACCTGCCCGATGGCTGGTCTTTAATGAAGTGGATAAATGAAGAAGTGAAAAAGCGGTATCCCTGGAAGATCATGATCGCCGAGGACCTGCAAAACAATGAATGGATCACCAAAAAAGCTGAAGATGGAGGTGAAGGATTTAACACGCAATGGGATCCGGCTTTTACGTTTAGCGTTCGGGACGTATTGAAAGTAACTGATGATGCGCACCGGGATATGGAGAAAATAAAAAATGCCATTACGCATTGTTTTAACGGCGATTCCTGGCAACGGGTGATCTATACTGAATCGCACGACGATGTGGCTAATGGTAAAACCCGTGTGCCCGAAGAAATAGCGCCCGATGATAGCCAGGGATGGTTTGCCAAGAAAAGATCAGTGTTGGGGGCTGTATTGGTTTTTACCTGCGCTGGCATCCCCATGATATTTCAGGGGCAGGAGTTTGTAGAAGTTGGCTGGTTCGATGCAAAGAATGCGTTGGATTGGTCAAATTTCTCAGCCTTTAAAGGAATTGCCCGCTTATATCGCGATTGTATTCGCTTGCGCCGAAACCTGGATGGCCTCACCAAAGGATTATCGGGCCAACATACCCGTATCATACATGTAAACAAGGAAGAGAAGGTAATTGCCTTTCATCGCTGGCATGAAGGTGGTGCGAAGGACAGTGTAGTAGTAATATTAAACTTTGCCAACAAAGAACATAATGACTATGTGATCAACATGCCTGAGGAAGGTCTATGGAAAGTCAGGTTCAATAGCGACTGGAAAGGATACGATGAGTCTTTTACGGATTCGGCTGCCCTTGAAACCGAAACCTTTGAAAGCAAACATAATGATCAGGAACACAGTGCGGCGTTTCACTTAGGCGCTTATGACGCATTAATACTTTCCCGTGATTAAAAAAAAGAGGGCCGGATAGACATCCAGCCCCGTATTAATCCAATATCCTATGAAAAACCATAATGAAATTAATATCAAAAATTGGTAAAATCTATGACCATCATCACAGAAAAATGAGTTTAGTGATTTATTGATTAGCGCTAACTTTTTGATAGTAGTGAGAAGAAATTATATAGGCTACCATGTAAGTAAATATAAATAAGAAGGCCGGATAGATATCCAGCCCGTGTTAATCCAATATCCTATGAAAAACCGTAATGAAATTAGCATGTTTCTTTCAGTTAATATATGATCGCCATCACTCTGTTTAATGATTGTGGCAATGGTTTTTCGATATAATCCTACATGTAATCCTGTATGCGAAAAACAGAAGAACTTTAATTGGCAATATGCATCGCTCTTCTACCTCCATTGCGTTGCATGTCGACCATGGCGTTGTCTCGCTCTTTATTAAATTCAGCAGCAGTTACTTTTTTCCCTTTTTTGGGTTCTTTAATGGCAGCGACATCTGCCTTTTGCGACACTTCAATGGCTTTGTACGTGGTGTTGCCATTAATATCAACCTGTAAGATCAACCCGGGTAACTGGCCTTCATAGTCTGGACCGGCAGGTACAGGAATAACAGGTGTAAACCAGGCAACGACCCGACTGGTATCGGGAACTTCTTTTTTGGTCATTACACCATTGTCCATATTTATCATGCTGCGTTTGCTAAGCCGGGTGGTAACAGCCTGCTGGCATGTATACCCCAATATGTTTTTGGTTTCGCCGGTTAACTTCCAATTCAGTTTACGTACGCTATCAGTAACCAGGTATTGTTTGGCGGCAAATTCCTTCTGTTCAACCTTACGCCCTTCGGCAAAATTGATCCAGGTAATGTCGTCGTCGCCCATTCCAAAGGCACGGATCTGCACGCCGCCTTCATTTGATGGAAAGTCATTCATGGTATTATCTTCCAGCGCCCGGCGCAACATTTGGTTGTTACCGAACAGTACTTCCAGTTTAATCACATGGGCGTGAGGAGGCGGCGGCGCCTGTTCCATTCCTTCACGCATACCAGCCATATGAATTTGCATTTGCCGGGTGAATTCATACACCACGCGTCCTGTTTGCTGTTGGGCCCGTGTGTGTATTACAATTAATAAGCCGGCTAAAAAATATATCGTTTTCATATTAAAACTATTTGTTTCAAAACTATTGCAGCCCGTAACGGCAACAGGTTAATGCACCTTGGTTTAATGTTAATTAAGGTTAATGGTATTAGCCGGGGTAGGGTTAAACGGCTACTTTTGTAGGGTTATGAACAGGCGCCGCTTGTATTTTCCAGTTGTTTTAATGTTGCTGGCTATTATAGCTGTTGCAACATTCCAGGCTTATTGGCTTGTCAAAAACTTCCGGGAAGAAAAGCAGGAGCTTTCCTTTCGCACCAACGTTTTGTTTCGCGAGGCGTTACAGCGCATCAGGGTAGAAAAGCTAAAGCTGGATAGCAATTTTAGTTCGAATGCAAAGTTCAGGGTGGCAGGTTATGGCGCCGTTGGTATGATGGATGCCATGCGAAGAAAAATGATGGATACCCTTGGCGGGGAAAGAAAGTTCCACGTGATGGTAACGCAAAAAAATGATGAATTTATCCGGGAAGGCATGCCGGCGGATTCCATCAGTGAAATTCATGTTTTTAGAGATGGTCCCGGTACTGGTATTGTTAAGGTATTAAGCACAGTAGATTCACTGCAGGATAGCATTGGGATAAAAGAGCTTTCGGGTAAATATGCCCAAGTATTAAAGGAGGAAAAGATTTCCATTCCCTATACGATCACCAGTCATAAAGCAGTTTTAAGTGATGAGCTGCGGCCACCCCTTTTTGAAAATGATAATGAAATAACCATTGGATTTAATAAGCCGGTAACTTACCGGGTAGCTATATCTAACACAACCGCATTTGTGTTACAAAAAATGTGGTCGCAAATACTGGTTTCACTCTTGTTGGTAGGGTTGACGGTTTTTTCGTTTACCCTGTTATTGCGATACCTGGTGCAACAGCGAAAACTGACACAGATCAAAAACGACTTCATCAGCAATATAACCCATGAGCTGAAAACGCCTATTGCTACGGTAAGTGTGGCCATTGAGGCTTTACGGAATTTTGATGCCCTGCATGATCCGGAAAAAACCAAAGAGTACCTGGCTATTTCTTCCAATGAATTGCAACGCTTATCGTTCCTGGTAGACAAAGTGCTGAAATTGTCAATGTTTGAAAAGCACCAGGTTGAGCTGAAAGAAGAAACCATTGACCTGGCCGCGTTGGTAAAGGAGGTAGTTAACTCCATGAAATTGCAATTTGAAAAATACAAAGCCCAGGTAAATGTACAATTGCATGGATACCGTTTTGATATTGAAGCCGACCGGCTGCATATTACCAGTGTACTATTCAATTTGCTGGATAATGCGCTAAAGTATAGCAAAGAAAATCCATCAATACATGTTGAACTGAAAGATGAAACCGAACGCATTCAATTGATTATAACAGATAATGGTATTGGCATTCCTGTTGAATTTCATAAAAAGATATTCGATAAATTTTTTCGCATTCCGGCCGGCGATACCCACAATGTAAAAGGGTATGGATTGGGATTGAGCTACGTAGCTTATGTTATTCAACGGCATTACGGCACCATAGAAGTAGAGAGCCAGCCGGGCATTGGCAGCCGTTTTATTATTAAACTTTCAGCAGCTCCATGAGCAAAACCAAAATTCTGTACGTAGAAGACGAGTTATTCCTGGGCAAAATTGTAAAAGAAAGCCTGGAGAGCCGGCAATTTGATGTTGTGATGGAAAGTGATGGCTTGCAGGTACTTTCTATTTTCAGGCAAATGAATCCTGATGTTTGTGTGTTGGATGTAATGCTGCCCAATAAGGACGGTTTTACAATTGCCGGCGAAATTCGTGAGATCAATGCTACCGTGCCCATTATTTTTCTGACTGCAAAAACCCAAACCGATGACCTGGTGAAAGGGTTCGCCATTGGCGGTAATGACTACATCCGCAAGCCTTTTAGTATGGAAGAACTCATCGTTCGTATTGAAAACGCATTACGGTTTAAGGAGCAGGGCAGCAAAGGGGTAAACGGGAAAGACACATTGCAAATAGGCAAATATAACTTCCATGTTACCCGGCAACTGTTATCAGGGCTTAATGAAGAGCGAAAATTATCGTTTCGCGAAAGTGAGTTGTTGAAATTATTATACGAGAACCGGGATAAGATAATCGATCGCAAAGACATTTTGAATTTGCTGTGGGGCAATGATTCGTTTTTTAACTCCCGTAACCTGGATGTTTATATCACCAGGTTGCGGAGTTACATCAAAGAAGATGACCTGCTGGAAATTATTACCATTAAAGGGGTAGGGTACAGGTTTGTGGTAGGTTAAAACCTGGCACTAAAAGGTGAAAAAGGGAATAGGGGTCATATTGCTTTTTATCGCATGTGACTAATATGTCTTTATTGTTCTTATTGGCTGCGGTTTTTTCATTCTTTGCACCATCCACATGATGGTAAAGCTGGGAATAAAATCAAGACCGGGCATAATTTCTTCCACAAAGTTGAAAAGCCCCCCAAAGGCGCCTTTCCAGCCGCCAAAGGTGCGGTAAAAAACAAGCGCAGAAATAGGCGCCCAAATGATATCGCCAAATTCGCCGAACACGGGAATGGCGTAGGTTGCGTAGCCGATGATATCCATCAGTACACAAAATACCAAAGAGGTTGTAGTTTGCTGTTTGTTCATTTCCTGAATTTACGAAAATATAGATGAAGAATAGGTCGCAGAAGTTGTGTGAATATTACCGGCAAATTGTTAAAATTTTGCCAGGGCATCCATGTTGCTACACTAATAGCATTCTCTTTTTTAGCACCGCTTCTATTTCTTCGAGCTTGAAGGGTTTTGAGATATAATCATTCATGCCGGCTTCAATACATTTTTCTTTATCGCCCTGCATAGCGTCGGCGGTGAGCGCTATAACCGGGATAAGGCTATAGGGTTCCGGCAACTCGCGAATGAGCCGGGTGGTGGTGAAGCCATCCATTTCGGGCATATTCACATCCATGAAAATAAGCTGCGGATCTTGTTGCTGTAATAATTCAAGCGCCTGTTTTCCGTTGGTAGCCCTAATAACAGCGAATCCCATTTTACCCAACACTTCGGTGATCAACATCATGTTAATGGGCTCATCTTCAACCACCATAATAGTGGCGGCGTCGGCAATTTTTTCAATAGTAGGTATGGCGCTAATTTTTTCAGGTTGCTGTTGGCCGGTAGTAAACATGGCCGAAAGCATAGCATATAGCTCGTATAGTTTTACTGGCTTGGATAGAAAACTATGAATGCCCAGTTTTTCAGCTTGTCGCTGGAACATATTTTTTTCGATCGACGAGAGCATCAGAATGATCGCCTTTTCATAACCTTTTAATGATTTACGGATCTCCTGCACCAGTTGAATGCCATCCATTTCGGGCATGTGGTGATCGGTGAGGATAAGGTCGAGCGGTTCGCCATTCTGGTGTATACGCTGTAAGATCGTCAATGCTTCGCGCCCGCTGGCGGCTGTTTCGCAGGGAATGCTGAAGTAGCGGAAAATTTCCAGCATCAGCCAGCGATTGCTGGCATTGTCGTCAATGATCAGTACTTTTTGTAACGGCGGCCGGTAAGCAGCTGTTATTTGCGGTTCGCTGTTTACAATTTCAAGTGGTAACCGAAGGGTAAATGTACTTCCACGCCCGGCTTCGCTTTCAACACTTAAATTGCCATCCATCAATTCGGCCAGGCTTTTTGAAATGGTTAATCCCAATCCGGTACCGCCGTATTTACGGGTGGTAGATGAGTCGGCCTGTGTAAAGCTGTCGAATATCTTGAGTAGTTTTTCTTTAGGAATACCAATGCCCGTATCACGAACCGATAAGTCGATATCAATAAACTTTTTACCGGCTTTGAGATACATGCTGCTGGCTTTTTTAAGCGACACAAAAATCTCTCCTTTTTGCGTAAACTTTATAGCATTGCCCAACAGGTTTACAAAAACCTGGCGTATACGAACGGGGTCGCCGCTAACACGTGAGGGTAGCAGGGGATCGATATGACAGATCATTTCCAGCTTTTTTTCAAAAGCTTTTACGGTTACAATATCTATTGTTTCCTCAACCAGTTCATCTATTCTGAAAGTAGTATTATCAATCTGTAGTTTACCGGCTTCCAGTTTTGAAAAGTCGAGAATGTCATTGATGATATCTAACAATCCATACGCCGATTTTTTCACATTTTCGAGGTAATCGCGTTGCGAATGTTGTAACGTGGTGGTGAGTACCAGGTCGGTAAAACCAATAATACCATTCATTGGTGTACGTAATTCGTGGCTCATATTGGCCATGAATTCGCTTTTTGCCTGGTTGGCCGATTCGGCCATGTCTTTGGCCAGTACCAGTTCCTGCTCCATTTGTTTGCGCTCAATGGCCGCGGCCAGGGTAGCGGCAAAAGATTGCAGAATGCTGAATTCGGTGATCGTCCATTCGCGCTCCTGGGTGCTGTCACTGAAGGCTACAAACCCCCAGAAGTAATGCATGGTGAAAATGGGCAGCACGGCGGATGTTTTTACGCCTCTTTCGTCATAATAGGCACGCAACTCAGGGTCATGAATGTTTTTAACATGGCTGCAGAATATTTCCTCCTGTACAAGGGTTTGAAACAGGGGTGATCTTATATCAATTTCTCTATTTTGAAAATCGGGGGTGCGATAGATCAATTCATCGGTAGCGCTTTCCCATTGCCATAATCTGCTTGTGAACCATTTATCTGTTGCTACCAGGTATTCATTTTTGTATACATTGAGGCTGTCGACCTGCAATTTCATTCCCAGCAGTTGAATGGCTTCTCCAATGGCCTGGTCAAGGTTGTTATTACTGATGAGCAGATGGGTAGCTTCGGCTACTGCCTGCAGCAACTGGTCTTTGCGGCGCAGGTTTTCTTCCACTTTTTTCAGTGGGGTAATGTTGTGTACAAACCCTAATACGCCCCATACCAGACCATCTGAATCTTTGAGCGGTACTTTTACCGTACTCATGGTATTTAACTGGCCATTCGCAAAATTCGGTTCTTCAGGTATGTATATTACTTTGCCCGATCTCACTACTTCGTCATCATCGGCCCAAAAGCCGCGAATGCCCCGTGCCGGGTCGCCTTTAACGTATTCAACCGGAAAGCCTACTTCCAGGTCATCTTTGCCAATAATTTCCTGAGGCGTTCTGCGAAGTGAATCGGCGCAGGCCTGGTTGATCAATAAGAACCGGTGACCGGGATCTTTTATAAATATCCAGTCAGGGGTGGAATTGATGATAGTGCGCAGCAGTTCTTCAGATTGTTTTACATCTGTCAAAAGCTGTTCCCGTTCTACTTCAGCACGCTTTTGTTCGGTAACGTTACGGGAGGTGGTAATGATCTTTACTACCTGGTTATTTTCCTTAACCGGTTTTAAGATACTTTCCAGCCAAATGTATTCTTTGTGTTTTGTTTTGATGCGGTACCGCAATGTGAGGGTATCAATTCTGCTTAAGGCAGCTGCTTTACGCGGTTTAAACGCAGGCGCATCTTCGGGGTGAACAAATTCGGTGATGGAACGGCCTTCCATTTCTTCGCGCAAATAACCCAGCGCTTTTTCTACAGAAGGCGATACGTATTGAAATATACCTTCAGGGCTGGTAACTGAAATAATATCTTCGGCATGTTCGGCCAGCAGGCGAAATTTCTGCTCGCTGTTTTGCAGGGCCTGTTCTGCAATTACTTTCTCTGTTACGTTTACACCAATACCCTGAATTTCTGAAACCCCATCATCATTTTGAAGGGCAATAAATTCCCAGTCGGTCCATTGAAAATCACCGGAATGTTTGATCGATTTCTTTATCAACAGTTTGAATACCGTACCAGGTTTTAACCAGCATTGATCGGCCACTTCCTGGCAACGGGGCAGATCTTTAGGATGTATGGTTGTATAAAAAGGAACGCCCAGAATTTCTTTTTCGATGTACCCAAAGGCTTTTAAAAACTGCGGATTGGCATACGTAAAATTTCCATTGCGGTCTATGCGGATAGCATAGTTTGTTTGCGAATTGAGTATGGAGGACAGGTATTTTTTTTCGCGCAGCAGGGCATTGCGGGCCATTTGCAAAGCTTCATAATTGCGTTTATTGCTGCGGAACAGGGGCTCAATGACCAATAATATAAGACAGGCCAGGGCAACAATAAGCGAGATGAATTTACCGGTATTGATATTGGCCGATTCTTCTAATTTATCAGTTACCACCTCGGTGTACCGTTGCACCACGCCATTCATCAGGGGGAAGTACTTTCTTTCACTGTATAATAATTGGTGTTTGTACAACGCGCCGTTGATGGCTAACAACTGGCTATCGGCCTGCGACACTTCCTGCGCAACAGCAACAATTCCTTTTAAGTGGGTTTGTGCATTGGTTAGGTCGCGGGTTATTTCGAGCAGTTCAGCAGTAACCGGTTCATCATGTACAATTTTTATTTTATCGCGTAAAAACTGGTTGCTTTCAATAAAAGTACCGGTAGCCTGTTGCAATTGTTCGCGAAGGGGCACTTTCTCTATTTCGGGCAGGTTGGGTTTGGTAAGAAGCAGTACATCCTTGGTAATAACCTGGCTAAGTGTTTGCAATTGCCCGCTTACATTCACCAGTTTTACCATTTTTTCATTCTGTTTTGAGGACAGCTGAATCATGTAATAACCGAAGAAGTTAAATAGGAGCACGGCAGCAAGCAGTACTACAGCTATTCTAACCAGTTTGCGAAAGGGACTCTTCATTTATTTTAAGGATACTATACCTACCCGACTATATAACTGATAAATATGGTTTGTATTGAATATCAACCCCTTTTTTTTAAGATAAATAAGGGTAATCATTCAGAAATTGACGATTGTCATTCTGCCAGTAAACAGAAACAATAAGGTATGGCAACTGAAAGTGAGGATAAGGGGAGATGGTGAATGGTCAATCGTGAATGGTCAATGGGCAGCTTGCTGGTCGGTTTTGCCTCGAACGCGTTCGCTGGCAAGTTTGGTCAATTGTGAGTGAAATCTTTTAAAGGATTTATTCACCATTGACCATTCACCATTCACCATTGACCTAGTAATCAATCACCTGTTCTTCAATTTGTACCGGCAAGGGGCGGAACTCGTATTGCTGGTTGCGCAATTGCGGTTCAAACCCTGCTTCGGTTATAGCATGTTGTATGCTTTTGTATGTAAAACGGTGTGGTGCACCGGCTGCACTTACTACATTTTCTTCGAGCATGATGCTGCCAAAGTCGTTGGCGCCGGAATGCAGGCAAATTTGTGCTGTTTGTTTACCCACGGTGAGCCAGGATGCCTGAATGTTTTTAACATTGGGTAACATGATACGGCTAATGGCGATCATGCGAATATATTCATCTGGTGTGGTCAAGTTATGCACCCCGCGAATTTTGGTCAGCAAGGTATCTACATCCTGGAAGGTCCAGGGAATGAATGCCAGGAACCCTTTGGCTTCCGCTGGTTTTTTGGCTTGTACTTCCCTGATCTTGACCAGGTGTTCAAAGCGCTCCCTAAGCGTTTCCACATGCCCGAACATCATGGTGCCTGAGGTGGTGATGTTCAGTTTATGCGCTTCGTGCATAATATCGAGCCATTCCTGGGAACCGCATTTTCCTTTTGAGATCAGGCGGCGAACCCTGTCAACCAGTATTTCAGCGCCGGCGCCTGGCAGGCTGTCCATACCGGCTTCTTTCAAAGCGCTCAATACTTCGCGGTGGGTCGATTTCTCTAATTTGGTGATATGGGCAACTTCAGGGGGCCCTAATGTATGTAGCTTAATGGTAGGGTACAGCTGTTTTAATTCTTTAAAAAGGTCAACATAGAACTGTAAACCTAATTGCGGATGGTGGCCACCCTGCAGTAACAATTGATCGCCACCCCAGCGGATGGTTTCTTCAATTTTCTTTTTATACGTGGAAATATCAGTGATATAGGCATCGGCATGGCCGGGAATGCGAAAAAAATTGCAGAATTTACAATTGGCAATACATACGTTGGTGGTATTTACGTTCCGGTCTATTTGCCAGGTAACCTTTCCATGCGGTACTTGCTTTTTACGTAACTCATTGGCTACAAACATCAGTTCTGTAAGGGGGGCATGTTCAAACAAGGTCATTCCTTCTTCGATGGTCAACATGTCAAAATTCAGGGCTTTCGCATAGAGCTCATCCAACTGCATAGAAAAATTTATTGTTGCAACAAAAGTACTAAACGATCGGTTCAGAATGTAGGGTATAATTGATAAATAGGAGGGCATTTATATCCCTTTTCCTGTAATTCAGGGTATCTAACGGGTTGTTTATGTGTTTTTATACCAATGGTTTACCTGTTTTCGCATAAATATTTTATCTTACTTACCGCATTCAAACAAACGTAAATGCAATCCGAAAACCAGTATAGCCTGAAAAACCGGGAGATCAAGCATCCGAACCCCTGGTTCTTTAATAAATGGCTTTCCGGCCATTTGGCTAACCAGTTTCCGGATCATGCTACTTTTTTTAAACCTGCTCCCATGCGATTGCTGACCATACCCATGCTGCTGCTGTTTTTCTGTGTGACCATTGTTCAGGCACAGGAAGAGTTTATTCCGCCTCCTGCCAAGCTGGTCACCCGCTTTCCATTCAGGTTACTTACCGGGGGCATAATTACCGTAAAAGCACGTTTGAGCAGCCATCCCGATACCCTCACTTTCATTCTGGATACCGGCAGCGGTGGTATTTCACTCGATTCAGCTACAGCAGATTATTTAAAACTGGAAACTAAGTTAAGCGACCGCACCATACGGGGTATTGCCGGGGTACGCCGGGTATATTTCGCTTACCGGCAAACCCTGCACCTGCCCGAGCTATCGGTAGAGAACCTTGATTTTCATATAAATGATTATGATGTTTTGACCAGCGCCTACGGCGAAAAGATAGATGGGATCATTGGGTTAAGCTTTCTATCAAGATATATTGTGGGCATTGATTACGACAGTCTGAAAATAGCAGTTTTTACAAAAGGGACCATAAAATACCCCCGGGGCGGCTTTTTGCTGAAACCCCTCATTCAAACCATTCCCATAATGCCGGCCAGCTTGAAAGATAACCGGTCGCTGGCTTCCCGGTTTTATTTTGATACCGGCGCCGGTATGTGCCTGCTGCTATCGGCCGACTTTGTAAGCGACAGCAATTTTATTAAACCCAAACGGAAATGGTATGCTACCCAAGCCGAGGGCCTGGGTGGTAAAGCACCTATGAAACAAGGAGTTATAAAACAATTACAGGTTGGTCCGTATAGATTTAAAAATGTTCCTACCTATATTTTCGACGATGAATACAATGTTACGGCTTATCCGGCCCTGGCGGGTTTAATTGGGAATGACCTGTTGCGCCGGTTCAACCTCATCATCAATTACGAGCGGAAAGATATTTACATGATCCCCAACTCACATTACAAAGAGGCTTTTGATTATTCGTATACCGGCCTGGGCATGTATGTGTTAGATGGCGAAATTCAGGTAGTAGACATTATGCCCGAATCGCCCGCTGAGCAAGCGGGGTTTAAACCAGGCGATGTGATCATGGCTGTGGCAAATAATTTTAGTAATAATATACAAACGTATAAAAACCTGATGCAAACCCCGGGTGAGCGGCTTAAAATACTGGTTTTGCGAAAAGAAGGTCCGGTTGTACTTACCATGAAGGTTAAAAACATTCTGACCGGGCGTTAACTCTTCTTTTAGCAAGTCTTTCAACCAAATACCCCAACTTGTCGTTAATTTGTAGCCAGGGATATACTCGACCTGTAAGGTTCGCCTTGGTGTGCTTAATTATCAGCAGGTTTAAGCGATCCTGACAGGTCGTAAATTTATAAAAAACTGACCTGTCAGGTGGACTTTAACTTGTTGACAGTTTAAGCCCACTACTGTCCACCTTACAGGTCTTGTGGCTAATTTAAAAGCAATAACGGCATATGATACAATTTGAAAAATTCACGCTATCGAATGGTTTACGGGTTATAGTACATGAAGATCACTCCACGCCCATGGCAGTATTAAATGTGATGTACGATGTGGGTTCAAAAGATGAAGATCCCAATAAAACTGGTTTTGCCCATTTGTTCGAACACCTGATGTTCGGCGGTTCGGGCAATATTGATGATTTTGAAACGCCCCTGCAAATGGCCGGCGGCGAGAACAATGCCTACACCAGTAATGATGTAACCAATTATTATATTCAGTTACCGGCCGAAAACCTGGAAACAGCGTTTTGGTTAGAGAGCGACCGCATGTTGTCGCTGGCATTCGGTGAAAAAAGCCTTGAAGTGCAGCGTAAGGTGGTTATTGAAGAATTTAAGGAACACTACATCAATAAACCCTACGGCGATGTATGGTTTAAGTTGCGGGAAATGGCCTATAAACAACACCCCTACCGCTGGATGACTATTGGTAAGGAATTATCGCACATTGAAAATGTACGCCTGCAGGATGTAAAAAACTTTTTCTTTAAACATTACCGCCCGCAGAATGCGATACTGGTAATTGGCGGCCATGTTAAAACAGAACAGGTGCGGCAACTGGCTGAAAAATGGTTTGGTGACATTCCTTCGGGCGACAAATACATTCGCAACATCCCTGACGAACCTGCGCAAGGCGAAGCCCGCTTCCTGGAAGCAAAAGCCGGCGTGCCGTTGGATGCATTATATAAGGTGTGGCATATGGATAACCGCCTCGATCATGGTTATTATGTAGCTGACCTCATAACTGAAGTAATGGGCGGCGGTGCTTCTTCCCGTTTGTACCAGCGACTGGTAAAAGAGAAACAATTATTCAGCCAGATAGAATGTTATCATTTTGGTACGGTTGATAAAGGTTTGCTTGCTGTAGAGGGAAAACTGGTAAAAGGTATT
>DASUVL010000546.1:0-2460 GCA_036379015.1 Niastella sp. | reverse complement strand
TTGCCACTTACAAAGAACGGTTCTTCATCAGCATGCAGATATTTTTTTGTATTTAACTGCCGGGGCTTGTTTGGTTGAAACAACACCATAGAAATGTGTATGCCGCTGGCGCTTTTTGTAGGTACGCCAACGCCGATGGTGATCTGCTTTGTATCGCTGAGTTGCTGAAAGGGATCAAACCGGCTATCTGTTGTGTCTGTCGCTAATTCTTTTGCCAGGGAAGGTTCATACCCCGTCAATGACAATTCCGGGAAAATAATTGCATCAACGCCGTTCATCGCAGCCAGCGCTATGAATGTTTTATGGTATTCGATATTAGCCGGAATATCACCGGTGACAGGTCTTGTTTGCGCTACTCCTATTTTCATTGGATGGTTTTTATAAATGTACAGCTACATTTAAAATGTACGATATATCAAATAAAATTATTAGATTTAGTAAGTTGGCCTGGTTACCGTGCATTCATCTCATTCCCCCAAAACCAAACTGAATTATGAAACCCTGGTTGATGCTATTAATAGGCCTGGTCCCTATTAACGTTCTATCACAAAATAAACCCACTTACAAAGAACCCTTCCGCCCGCAATTTCATTTTACGCCTCACCATAATTGGATGAACGATCCCAACGGATTGGTATATCATAAAGAAGAATATCATTTATTCTATCAGTACAATCCTATGGGTAATACCTGGGGACATATGAGTTGGGGGCACGCGGTTAGTGCAGACCTCGTTCACTGGAAATACTTACCCCTGGCCATTACGGAAGATGATAAAAATATGATCTTCTCCGGCAGCTGTGTAGTAGATAAAAACAATACCAGTGGCTTTGCCGAAAAGCCCGGACAAATTCCCCTGGTCGCCATTTATACCGCACACATTATTCCTGATAAATCAAAACCCGATGAATACCTGCAAAATCAACATATCGCTTATAGTCTGGATGACGGTCGAACCTGGAAAAAATACGAAGGCAATCCTGTGCTTGATCTGAATAAAAAAGATTTTCGCGACCCCAAAGTTTTTTGGTATGCGCCTGACAAAAAATGGATCATGGCCACCGTATTACCGCATGAACATATAGTTCAATTTCATAGTTCCACCGATTTAAAAACATGGTCGCACCTAAGTGATTTTGGTCCGGCTGGTGATACCAATGATATCTGGGAATGTCCCGACCTGTTGCAGGTGCCTATAAAAGATGAACCCGAAAAAAGTAAATGGGTGCTCATTAATTCCCAACAAACCACCATGCAATATTTTGTAGGTGAATTTGACGGCGTGCGCTTTCAAAATGAAAACCCAGCCGATACCATCCTTCGCCCGGATTATGGTCCCGATTTTTATGCAGCTGTTACCTATAATAATTTACCGCCTGGTCAGGACCCGGTGCTGTTGGGTTGGGCAAATAACTGGAAATATGGCCAGGCCATTCCCACCTCGCCCTGGCGAAGCGCCATGTCAATACCTCGAGGATTGTGGCTGAAAAAATCAGGCGATATGTGGGTATTGCTGCAACAACCGGTTATAGCATTACAGGCATTGCGGGGAGAGGCTATAGAATGGAAAAACAAAAATGTAACGGGTGACGTAACTTTTCCCGCCAGAGGCCAGGTCATTGAACTGGAAGCCGATTTGATCCCCGCCAAAAATGCCACCTGTGGCATCCGGCTGGCCGTCGGCGGCGGGCAATCAATTATAATTGGATATGAGGCGGCCCGGCAAAAATTATATATAGACCGCTCAAACAGCGGCAACACCAGTTTCGACAATCAGTTTCCTAAATGGAAGTATGCGGCTACCCGGGTTCCGTTACAGGAGGGTAAGTTGCGGCTGCATATTTTCTTCGATAAAAGTATTGTTGAGGTTTTTGCCAATGATGGCGCCGCGGTGTTAACAGCCCAGCTTTTCCCCAGCATTGGCCATGACGGTATTGAATTCTTCAGCGAAAAAGGAGCTACCCGCGTTCCATCGGCCAAAGTATGGCCGTTGGAATCAGCGTGGAAATAGGGAGTGGTGAATGGTGAGTAGTGAGTGGGAGCCCATTAACTATTACCACCACCGGGCAATCTGGCGGTTTTTTTGAAAAAACGGCCACTCATTCTTTAAAAAAACCTTTATACCCAAAAAAGCTGGGTTTTTCGAGTGCAAAGGGAGGAGCAGGTCGGGAATTACTGACCACTCACCGCTCACAACTGACCAATTGGCTCTCGGACTTTTTACATGTTTCCAGTACCTTCGCACCGCTAAATCACAGTATCTGTTAAAAATCATTTAGCGTAAGCATATGAAGTTCAGAAACTTTAAAATGGTCAGCTTTGTTATTTATGGCCGAGGCAGTTTTAATCAACTCGATGAAATTCTAGCTCCACATAGAAAAGGCGATGCGCCCATGATCTTTCTCGTAGATCATTTTTTTGAAAAAGGCGCCCCTACCGGCGACGGCAAGCCGCTTGTTA
>DASUVL010000545.1:0-2045 GCA_036379015.1 Niastella sp. | reverse complement strand
CGAATGTTCTTACATTATTTTCGGTTGTCCAGTAGTTCTCATCGGTCATTTGATCGAGCGGATACCGGGTTAAAAAATCATCTGTTTTTTTACACCCGCCCACAAACACCGCTATCAGTAAAACAATATATAAGTTCGTTCTCATAAAATTAGTTTTTGAAATTAGAAGGTTACCTGAAGCCCGGCTGAAATAGTAGTGCGATAAGGATATACGCGGCCGAACCCTGCCCTGTCTTTTTCTATCTGCACTTGTGAAAAATCGACCTCAGGGTCAATGGGAATATTGCCCAGTTTATCGAATGTGATCAAATTTTCGGCACTTACATATACCCGTACTCGTTGTATCCTGGCCTTGCTGATCAGTTGCTTTGGTAACGCATATCCTAATGATACATTCTTCACCCGCAAATAGGATAGGTTAAGCATATACCTGGTTTGTGGCAGGAAGTTCCATCTGTCAACAGTAGCTGAATAATCGGTTGGTCGGGGGTAGAATGCGCCAGTATTGTCGGGTGTCCAGTAATCCATCTGGTGCGCGGACCAGCCTTCTGCGGCACGGAAACCGGGAAATACGATGGGACCGCTTGCCCACAGGTCGCGTTTTGCCACACCCTGTATATAAATGCCGATGTCAAATCCTTTCCAGTCTGCATCAATGCGGAAACCATATTGATAGCGGGGGGTAGAGTTGCCAATGATCTTTTTATCACCGGAACTGTCTACAGAATTGGTTCCGTGGTAAATAGTACCATCGCCGTTGAGGTCTTTGTATTTCACATCGCCAGGACCAAATATGAAATTGCCGCTTTCCAGTTTGGTTTGTGACGGAACATTATATTTCCATCTACCGGTGATGGGATCCTGTCCTGAAAAATCGCTTTCCTGTAAAAGCCCGTCGGTTTCATAACCCCAGATCTCGCCAATGGTCATACCTTCGTAGTATACCTCATTCAGAGGAGTAATTACTGCGGGCAGGGTTTTGGTAGCGTTTGCAAATTTCGTGATCTTTTCCACGGCGTCGGACAATGTACCTGTAACGGTAAAGTGTATTCCATTAGGCAGTGTATGAGAAAAGTCAAGTGCGAGTTCCCAGCCTTTGCCTTGTAACTCACCAAAATTCCTTTTGGGCGCTGATGTGCCATAAGAACTGGGCAGGCTGGCGCCCTGACTGATCATATTGCTGGTTGTTCTTTGATACCAGTCGAAACTTACACCCAGTTTGTTGTCAAGGAACCGCGCATCCATACCCACGTCAACTGTTTTTACTGTTTCCCAGGTTAGTACAGGTGAGAGTGCACCGGGTGTACTAAGGGTAGTGGTATTACCACTTGGTAACAACCAGCCGCTAAAGGAGGGGTCCAGTTTCGACAGGAAGGGGTTAGAATTATTTAATGCCTGGTTACCGACTGAACCATACGATGCCCGCAGTTTCAGGAACGACAGGTAAGGCCGGGCGGTTTTCATAAATGATTCTTCTGTTAAAACATATCCAACAGACATGGACGGGAAGAAACCCCACAGGTCATTTACCGGGAAACGGGAAGAGCCATCATACCGGCCATTTAACTCCAGCAGGTATTTATTCTGATAAGCATAGTTAACACGACCGAAGAAACCCAGCGTTGACCAGTGATTATTGGAGCCATCAACCAACGGGGTGCCCGTAGTTAAGGCAATGGAACCAAAATCGGGGTCTATGAGGTTTGATCTTTCGGAGCTCTGGCTGTTGTTCTTATACAATTCAATATCACTACCTGCAATTACTTTGAATGAATGGTCGCCTATATTTTTAAGGTACGTCGCAAAGAGCTTACCGGTATTGATCTCGCTCCAGTAAGAATACCATCTTGCTTTATTAAACTTGGCGGGTTGATAATTGATATAATTTAAGTTGTTATTAACGAGTGCCCAGAAGTCGTATGCCATGGTGCCGCCGCCGGTCTGGTTCAGGTGCTCATTGGTGCTGGTATAGGTATAATCGGCGTCGATGGTCAACCCTTTGAGTGGTTTAAAGGTTCCGCCTACCGAGATCCGGGTTAAGCCAT
>DASUVL010000544.1:0-3447 GCA_036379015.1 Niastella sp. | reverse complement strand
AGCATTTTTTTGGGCATAGCAATCAGCTTAAAGTATATAAACGCGGAAATTTCAGTGTCGGCCAACGCCGGTTATGACGTTTCAAGTGACCCATCAAAGTAAATTGCTAATGCGGCGAGATAGGCCGTAATAACCCCGGGTGACCCGAAAATCTAACTGTTTTAAAATGTATACATTTAATAATCAATTTTTTAATCAGCGGTTGGGAGCAAAAAATCTAAATGGTAAACGGCAAGCTATTGCCAGGATTCTTTGCTAAAACCATATTTTTAACTGCCATGAGCACCCTAAAAAATTGTAAAGGCCGGTTTTAACCCGGATGAAAAAAATTGCCCATCATTTAAATGAGGTTGCTTATTAATATGAATAAAATATTATTTGTTTTGCTTCTTTTACCTGGATGCTTCACGGGATATTCGCAAAACACCAAATCAGATAGCCTTTTAACCCTGCTGAAATTGGAGCTGACCAGGGAAAACGGATACGACCAGGACAAAGAAAAGCGGATAACCCGGCTGCGGTCAGCTTTGCTTCATACCGATAGTGCCAATTTTAACGCACAATTCGACCTTTATTCAACAATCTTTGAGGAGTACCGCTCCTTTAAATTTGATTCTGCTTTTGTTTACGTCAGGAAGATGATCGATCTGTGTGAGCAATTTCAGCAAAAGGACAACCTGACAAGGAGTACGATCATGCTGGGCAGCACGCTGCTGAATTCCGGGTTTTATAAAGAGGCTTTTGATGTTATAGAAAAAATTAATTCAACCGGGTTATCCAACGCCCTCAAAACAGATTACCTGTTCCTGCGGGCACGGTTGAACGCCGGTATTGGTGACTATGATAATGATGCCTATTTCTCTCAGCATTATTACAAGCAATCAGCGGAAGATTTTAAAAATGCCGAAAACGTTACACCTCCCAACGATTTTGAGAAGACCATCAACCTGGCCTTCCTTCCGGATTCTCTACAACACAAAAAATTAACGCCTGATTTTTTCTATAATACAATTATCCGGCATCAACTGAGTGAGCATGGCATAGCGATGGTTGCAACCAGGATCAGTTTTGCCTATACGGGTGAGGACCGCATACTTTTCCTTGCCCTCGCTGCGATAAATGATATTCGCTCCTCAACCAAAGACATAATGGCCATATTTTTACTGGGTCAGGAGTTGTTTAAAATGGATAAAACAAATGATGCTTATATCTTCCTGCAGGAAGCAGCCCGCAATGCCCATTTTTATGGCGCCAGAAATCGTACTGTACAGATCGAATCCATGTTACCATTGGTTGCGGCTAAACTGATCGATGAGAAACAACATCAAAAAGATAAGTTGCTCATAGGCTTCCTGACCTTTTTGATCGTTGCTGTCATCTTGTTTTTTCTGTTGGTTATTTACCGCAGACAAATGTTGCAGATCAAAGCCAGCGAACAGATGATACGAGTAAAAAACAATGAGTTGGAAAGCGTAAATGAAAAGCTCTGGGAATCTTCTAAAATAAAGGAGGAATTGATCGGGTTGTTTTTTAAAACCTGTTCATCGTACATTGAAATGTTAGATACCATAAAACGCGAAACCCAGCACTATATTAAACTGGGGAAATATAATGAGGTTCACCAGCTTTTAAAGAACATTCATATCGACAAAGAAAAAGGGAACTTATACCATATGCTTGATTCTGTATTTTTAAAGATGTACCCTAATTTCATGGCATCCTTTAATACGCTTTTAAAAGAAGAGGATCAAATATGGCCAAGATCCGGTGAAACGCTTACTGCTACGGTGAGAATATTCGCCCTAATGCGCCTGGGAATACAAGAGCATGAGGCCATAGCCAAAATACTGGACTACAGCGTAAGCACAATATATACTTACAAAGCCCGGATCAAGTCGCGGGCGTTAGTACCTGCCAATGATTTCGACCGGAAAATAATGGAAATTAAATTTATTGATAAACCCGGCTAGTGGATCTTTAAAATGAAAGGTTATTGTACGTTTATCAAACGTACCTTGCCATATATGAAAGAGGAACAAAAAAAATTATTTCATCCCCTGGCCCTGCTCGTCTGCCTTCTTTTCGCTTTTAATGCCCATGGCCAGCAGAAGGATGACGAGCTTACGATCGTGCTCATCCGGCATGCCGAAAAGCCAGCAGAAGGATACAGGCTTAGCTGCCAGGGCGTCAACCGGGCCAACGCATTACCACCTGTCCTTTACGCTAAATTTGGCCGTCCTGGCGTTATATACGTTGCACAAAGTGATTCCACCCAACACGCCAGAATGCGCCAAACCATAACTCCTTTTGCAAAGAAGTATGGCCTGGAACTGAACAGCAAGTATGAGGTGAGCGACATCAAGGGCATTACTAAAAACATCCGCAAGCAAAAAGGAACAGTGCTCGTTGTGTGGGAACACAAGGGCCTTGTGGAAATGGCGAAACAACTGGGAGTCAAAGAAAAGTTGAAGTGGAACAGCGATGATTTCGACAGTATCTGGATCATTACATTCAGTAAAAAAGGAAAGGCCCGGTTGGCCGTAGACCATGAAGGATTGCATCCGTCTGCAAAATGCCCTGAATGAGCGAATTAGTTTATAGCTCCTGGCTCACGAAACCTGCGCCTTGTGCACGAACATGCCCGATATCGGGAAAAGGTATCTTATTGAGTATTTTGATGTGCAGGTGACTGCTGAAATATCTGTGTCATCAGATTATACAATTCGGGATGATTTTGTTTAAACCTTTCAGGCTCTTCGAAAAAGTATTCAGATGCAACAGCAAAAAACTCAGCTTCATTTTTTGAGCCATAAATATTAATATCTGATTGGCCGGCTTTGATTGCTACAATATTTTTTGCCATCAATTGAAGCCAGGGTATAGTGAATTGCCTTTTCAGCAATGCCTCCGGTAATCCATCTACAGCGCCGTCTTCTTTATCAAGCAAATGAACAAATTCATGAATGCCGGTGTTTTCATTTCCCGATGCATTTGCAAAACCATTGCGCAATGCGGGTTTAGACAAAATCATGGTCTGTTGCATAGCCCCATCTCCAACCATTCCTAATACATCTCGATCTGCATCTTTCGATAAAAAACTAATTTCATTAAAAGAATCAGGATAAAGAAGCACTTCACTCAGGTTATAATACCGCCATTCGGGAAAGCCAAATATTGGGATTACTCCACTGGATGCAACTAATAACGTATCCAGGTCATCTACATTTGTATTAACCCCTGTAATACGGATATAGCCAAGGAACTCTTTTATTTTTTCTTCAAAACGAATTTTTCCTTTATCATCAAGTGTACGGTAAAAAGCAACATGCTCCGACAATATTTTTTTATAGTCGGCTGGCAGATCTGCCTTTTTAATGGGACGTTTATACAATGCAAAAACAACTACAACCAAGGCAATTATTATCAATACGAGGATCGGTGTCATAA
>DASUVL010000543.1:0-21283 GCA_036379015.1 Niastella sp. | reverse complement strand
TGTATGCGGTATAAGAAAATATTTCTCATTATTTCATTTATTTAAAAATCCCGTATGCACTCCCCAATTCCCAATTCCTTGTAATTACATTCCTCCTCACCTGATCACAGCCACCCAGCCGTTATAATTCCGGGTTACTGTTTTTATTACGTAGTAATAGGTGGCCACCGGCAGGGGCTTTCCTTTCCAGGTGCCATCCCAGGGCGTGTTATAGTCATGACTGTTATAAACCGGTTGTCCCCAGCGGTTAAATATTTCTACTGTGCAATTGGTCGCCCCGCGCAAACCGGCTATATCCCATTTGTCGTTAATGCCGTCTCCGTTCGGGCTAAACACATTTGGTATGATCAATACTTTGTCGGGTATTATTTTTAAGAATTGAAGTACGGCGGTGTCTTCACAACCAATATCATTTATCGCATGTAAGGTGACCGTATAATCGCCGGGATACTGGTATTGATGAGAAGGGTTAGCCTGTGACGAAGTTGTGCCATCGCCAAAATCCCATGTATAGCTGGCTGTGTTATACGAGTTGCTGGTAAATACAAAATTGGCGAGGTGCAATTCTATAGGCACATTCTCAACCGGTGAAACCGTAAAGGAAGCTTCCGGGTATGTTTTTACTTGTATAAGATTGGTTTTAACCAGGGTATCGGAACATTTGCCTTGCGAGGAAGCAATTAATGTTACCGAATATTCACCAGTGCTATTATAAGTAAAGGAGGGGCTTTGACTATTAGAAGTATAACCATCGCCAAAGTTCCACAACCACGCATCGGTATTTTGCGACTGGTTATTGAAAGTAACCGTAAATGGAACACAGCCTGCAGGCGTATCCGGCGCAAATGCCGCAACCGGTTTGGGTAATACATTGATGAGTACGGAAGGGGCATTCGACATACAGGCGCCATCTTTTACGGATACACTTATAATGCCGCTTCTGTCGTACTTAACTGTATAAGGTCCAAAACCGCTTCCCGATTGCACCGTTCCCCCACCCCAGTTCCAGGTAGCGGAAGCATAACCTGCTCCGCTACCTGTATATGTGGCGGTAATGGTTGAACCGGCACATATCATTGACTCATTGACGGTAAAGGACGCGGACACCGGGGTGGAAATAATATCAGGGTTGGTTGTTATTGTTGACACGCAACCGTTATCGGTTACCTGCAATTGCAGGTTATGTGTTCCGGTATTATTAAATAATATGGAGTAAGGTCCCTGGCCACTGCCGCTCTGCACCGCAGCACCGGCAAAGCCAAACCAATTATAGGTAGCGGTATTGGGTGCATTACCCGTATAAGTTATAGTTTGCGCCGTGCCCAAACAGGCATTGGCCGGCGTTATGGTAAAGGTTGATGTAGGTAACCCTTTTACCGTAACCGGCACCGTAGCCGATACCGCACAGCCGTTATTGTCCGTACCACTCACGGTATAAGTAGTAGTTGCAGCAGGCACTACAGATATGTTATCACCCGCAACATTCCCTGGATTCCAGCTGTAGGCCACTACCGTGCCACCGGTTGCAGTAACTGATAAGTTCACCGCATCACCAACACACACAGCGGCTGGATTTGCTGTAGCCGTTAGCACGGCGACCGGCGCAGAGGGAACTGTACCCGTGTAATTGACCGTACAATTATCAGCCTCCTTGATCGTACAGGTATAGCTAGCTGCAGTCAGGTTAGTTGCCGTAGCGGTTGTTTGTACCGGCGTTGTGTTCCAGGCATAGGTATACGGACTTTTTCCATCCGTAACCGTTAATGCTATACTGCCATTCGCCTTGCCACAGGTAGCCTGCGTAATAGCCGGCGTAATAACCGGCGGTATATAGCCAACACCAGACACCGCCAAACCTACCAACCTTGAATTAACAGTCGTTCCGCTCAAATAATTTATAGAAACTGATTGCAGGAATTTGTTTTTGTCAGCACAACTCAATGGTATATCCACCTGGTAAAACCGGGGATCTCCGGTAGCAACACCAAATGTGGTATATGGTCCGGCGTTTAACCGGGTTGTTCTTCCATAAGCAGCATATACAGCGCCGGTTCCGCCAAACCAATCCAGCACATTAGGGTTGCCTGCATTGTAAGTAGTCCCATCCGTGAAGTTCAATACGATATTGATATTACTATGCCCTTCGGTAGAGAACAGCAGCAGGTTCACGGCTGAGTAGCGCGCCGGTGTAGCCAGGGTAAATGCGCCCGAGGCCGCTGTATTAAGCTCTGAACCGCCTGCAGACAGATACATTACATTGTTACTGGTGTAAGGCTGTAACTGCCAGGTTTTCGTTCCCGAAACAATAGTACCATTGTTGGGTAAACCGGCCAGCATACCATTGATAGCTGCAAACGTGGTTGAATACATGATGTAGCTCGACAGATCGAGCGCTGTAGTGGTTACAGCCGTAGCATCAATGCCCGACTCAGCAATGCCATCCTGGTTAAAGCCGGTAACTGTTATTGGAGAATAGCTTTGCGCCAGTGAACCGGTTGCAAAAACCAACCCACCAAACAACAGGGCGATATGTAGTCCGATCTTACTCATTTTGCTTTTTATTAATGGTTTGTTGCTCCGGTTTAGGGTTGAATACGGTTAATGCTTAACGCTCAATGCATAACGCTTAACGCTAATTCCCAGTCATCCTTAGTAAGTACTTGCGTTTCGCATTTCGCGTTTGGCGTTCTGCGTTATCAGTGCAACAGGTTAACACCCCCCTTCCTGATGCTTTCTGTGCCATTGGTAAATCTTATTTTGATCACATAGAAGTAAACACCCATTGGTTGTAATTTCCCTTTCTGCCTGCCATCCCAACCAGTGCTCACATCGCTGCCTTCATAGATCTGTTCGCCCCATTGATTGAATATTTTCATATTAATACCTGCTATCGCTGTTCCATATGCCCTGAAGAATTCATTCTTACCATCACCATTTGGAGTAAAGGAATTGGGAATAAATACTTCATCAGTGAGCGTTGTACCGGTAGCCATGCCAATAGCGCTGTTGCGGCATACTTCTACCCCCAGCGCAATGACGCTAATAGTTATTTTTTCAACCGGTTGCAAATTGACAATGCTGTGTGTAGTTCCCAGGCTGCCCGATGTTGGGGTGATGTAAGGACTACCATTTACAGAAACAATGTAACCGGTGGCGCCCGCTACCGGTTGCCAGCTAAAGGCAATGGTGCTGCTGGTTACGGTGGCCACCGTAACTACCGGTGTTGCCAGCGGGGCATTAACGGTAACATGTTTAGTTGCAGAAGTAGTACATCCGTTTTCAGTTACCTGTAATTGTAAGGTATAGGTACCTCCTTTGCTAAATAAGATGTTGTATGGGCCCTGACCGCTGCCGGATTGTACGGTAGCGCCGGCAAATCCATTCCAGTTATAAGAAGCTGTATATTGAGCATTGCCCGTATAGGTAATCGTTTGAGGGGTATTCGGACAAACCGGATCAGGGTTCACCGTAAAGGACGCGGAAGGCGCTGCCTTTACCGTGATCAGGATCGTATCGGCAGAAATACATCCGTATATATCTTCTGCACCTACAATATAGCTGGTAGTTGCAGTGGGAGTAACAATAACGGCAGAACCGGTAACGCCACCCGGATTCCACGTATAGGTGCTCGGGGTAACATTGGCAGTATCTGCAAACAAGGTGGTAGGTGCACCCGCGCAAACAAGGGTACTGGAAGCATTGGCTACCACCGGCGCTGGTGTTACCAGCGTTACCGTTCCGGTATAGGGTCGCACACATCCATTTGAATCTGTTACATTACAGATATAAGTTCCGGCAGGTAATCCCGATGCAAAAGCAGTGGTTTGTGTTGGAGTCGTATTCCAGGAATAGGTAAACGGCTTTACACCGCCGGATACAGCCAATGAAATATAACCGTTGGCCGTATTGCCGCAACGGGCAGGTAATACAGTAGCTGCAAGGTTATAAGGTTTAATTATTTCACCTGACAATGCCATAACAATCGCACGGGAGCCGTTGTTGGCGCTGGTATCTGAAACAGTAACAGATTTCACCATCCGATTCTGGTTGCTACAGTTCACAATAAAATCAAAGCCGAAAAAGTGCGGCCAGGTGCCCACCCCATCAACGTTAAAAGGACCTGTAGTATCGCGTCCAATACGACCGGCGCCAGCATACATCGCATTCGTGTTACCAACATACCAGTCCGCCAGGGTAGTATTTGTAAGCGCACGTTCCGTGGTACCGTCGGTATAATTGATATTAATATTAATACTGCTGGAGCCTTCCGTTGAGAACGCCAGCAGACTCATGCGTGCATAATATTCAGGTGTGGTTAAAGTGAGCGTTCCATCATTCACGGTACTGTCAACTGTACCAAACCTCGACAAATACAATGCATTCTTACCGGCATACGATGCGAGTTGATAAGTACGTCTACCATTTACGATGGTGCCGTTATTAACCATACCACCGTTTAACCCGTTGGCAGTGGCAAATGCAGCTGTATACAGTACGTGACGCGCTACATTCGGACTTCCATCTATCATTGTAGAAGTAGTCGCCAACACACTTGTTCCTGATTCCGCCACTATATCGTGCTGATAACCGGTTACCGTAATGGGTGCATATGTGGTTTGCGCATAGCTACCATTTTGAATGATCAGCAAACCAAGTAACAGACCGGCATACAAAGAAACTTTCACTCCTTGTAAGGCTTTCCCATTTTTAATGCTGTTACTTAATAATTTGTTGTTACTGCACTGTGTGTTCATCAGTCAAGGCTTTTATAATGTTTTATTTCTTTCTGAATTTCTGACTTCGGACGTCCGACTTCTGACCTCCGTATTTCTATCTGACCAGTGTCACCCATCCATGATAATCACGGGTGGCTGTTTTTATTATATAGTAGTAGGTTGCAACCGGTACTTCTTTACCCTTCCAGGTTCCATTCCACGGTGCGACATATCCTTTACTATTGTATATTGCTTGTCCCCATCGATTGAATATTTCAACATGGCAATCCGTTATTGTACGCAGTCCGGCTATTTCCCAGGTATCATTTATTCCATCGCCGTTCGGACTGAATGCATTTGGTATGATCAATACTTTATCGGGTAGTACCATAAAGAACTGCCGCACGGCGGTGTCAACACAACCAACATCATTTATGGCCTGTAAGGTCACTATGTAATTACCCGGCTCCTGATATTGATGAGAAGGGTTATTAGCTGAGGAAGTAGTGCTATCGCCAAAATCCCACAGGTATTCATTGGCATTTTGAGAACCATTGGCAAAGGCAAAATTGGCCAGGTGCAGCTCTACCGGAATATTCTCCCCCGCCGTAGCAGTGAAAGCAGCTTCCGGATATTGTTTTACCTGTATCAGGTCCTTTTGCTCCAGCGTATCAAAACATTTCCCCTGTGAGGAAGCGAACAGGGTTACCGTATACACACCGGTATTATTGTAGATATATGCAGGACTTACATCTGTAGATGTACCGCCATCGCCAAAGCTCCATTTCCACCCATCGGTATTTTGTGATTGATCATTGAATGTAACGGCAAATGGAAAACAACCTGTACTGTCATTTGGTGTAAATGCAGCTACCGGAGTTGGAATTACATGTATCAGTATGGAACGGGCTACTGAGGCACAGGAACCCTCTTTTACCGTCAGGCTTACAATACCGCTTCTGTCGTATTTGACGGTATATGGGCCTAACCCGCTACCTGTTTGAACCGTTCCCCCACTCCAGCCCCAGGTAGCGGTAGTTGCATTGGGTGCATTGCCGGTAAAGGTGGCTGTAATAGTAGTGCCCGAACAAACCAATGAATCACTCACGGTAAACGAGGCCGTTCCCTGGAAAGCAGGAGTTACCAATGTAACCGGGTACGTAGCTATACAGCCTGAAGCAGCTTGTACAAAAAACGTATAATTGCCGCCCGATAAATTAGTAGCGTTGGAGGTGGTTTGTACCGGCGTGGTATTCCAGTGAAAAGTATTTGGAGGTACACCACCTGTTACAGTGGTGGCAACAGCCCCACCGTTAATAGCAGCACAGGTGGGTTGGGTAACGGTCATCACTACTTTCAGCGAATCGCTGGCGAATGTGAAATACTCATTATTGTTTAAAGTAACCGATGTATATAATTTCCCATTGGCAGTTGCTAATGGATAGATGGTAGTTGCGCCTACCGGGAAAAGCGGATCGGTAGACACCAACAGGTTTTTTACGGCCGTACTGACTGCCGTTGCATCAATAGCCAGCGTAACAACGCCTACCGTTCCGGTCTTCTGTACTTGCCAGGTCCGGCCCATCCTGGTGATCCTATTGTAGTAATTACAGACTTCCAGATTTTTGCTCAAACCGTTATCACCAAACAACAAAAAGCTGTTGCTGACCGGAAAAGACGTGCTATTATTGACGTTCATGGCGGGAAAAACGCCGCCGGTATTTCCATTGAACAGGTATACCAATGAACTATCGTGTACTGATCTTGATTGTTTTTGGTTCAGCTCCGACACATCGTCCCGACCAATGCCAGTAATACATTTTGTATAGTTGCCATGGGCCGCTGCAGTCCAGATAACCGTTCCGCCGGCTGATGTATAATCGGTTGGCCCGGACGGTACGGTAAAATAGATGCTTTGACTAAGCGTGATGCCATATTTCACAGCGAGATAAGTCTCCACTTTATTTACATCGGCATCTGATAAATACGTATCGTAGGTGATCACTTCAGCGATGGCAGAAGAAGAAGCCTCGCTACCACCGGGTGAATTAAAACCGATGCCCAATCCAGATCCGATGGCAGGGTTATAAATACTGCCTGAACCTAATACAGTAGTATCCGCATTTCGTCTGGCCCTGAAAGTTGGTCCGGCAGAGCGCGAGGCCAACATGACTGCTGATGATCGCGGATAGGTGATTGCCGGAATACCTGCCGCATTCAAACCGGTAGACGCAGGATCAAGATCAGCGATATAACCAAGCCCTGATACACCGGTCTGTATCCTGAAATCGGCTTTTGCCTGGTACCTGGCTCCTGTACTACTTGAGTTGTACGAAAAACAGGTACTGGAGGTAAAACCGGTTTCCCGGTTTGTATTCAATACCAGGAAATATGTTCCATTATTCCCTAACACATCTACTGAAGGAGATGTATTGGCCAATCCTCTTGTTTGCGAAGTCGCAAATTGCAGAGATGGATTAAAGTTAAAATTAGCCGCGGTGGTATAATCCGCCAGGAACAATGGCTGATTAGCGGTGGTGGCCTGAGTAACACTCAAAGTACCCACCTCACTTTTCCATTCATTGATCCGGGTGTCATTCGTTGTATTAGGTAAGATATTACCTGTAACGGGTGAATTGGCTTTAAACCACGAGGTAAGATTATCCGAAACACCTCCGGGTGTTTGTGCGTCGACCATCACACTAAAACATAATAACAATACACTACCTGCTACAGCCTTTTTAAGGCCGGCGGACATGTTTTGATATGTTTTCGTGTTTGTCAATGCGTATGGTTTGTGGTGAATTACTTTTTAATGATCTTTCTTGAAACCGTATGATCACTATATACCAATCTGATTATATATACCCCACTGGCATACTTACCCAGGTTAAAGGAGTATGATGTGGCCGGTGTATTGTTATTGATTATCTTCTCTGCTAATTTTTGACCGGAACTATTGTATACGCTGATCCCTTTCAGGTTGATCGGTGTAGTACTGAACCGCACGCTAACCGGGCCGTTTGATGGATTGGGGGATATTAACCAGCCGTCCTTCTCCAGGTTAAGGCTACCCGTTTTCTTATACAGGTTGATATCGTCTATGTATACATTATTTTCATTACCGGTTGAATTGGCGAAGGCGATCATCACCGGTCCTTTGTTGATGTATGGCGTCAGGTTTACAGAATCTTTTCTCCATTCGGTCGCTGTTGGCACAAATGTGCTGGTGGTAATGCCACTACGTGTTACTAGCGAACCGCCCCATTTTTTATACAGACTGGTAAAGCTGTTACCGCAATTTGTACTGATAAGCACTTGTAATGTATCCCAGTTATTCAACAGGGTACCCGTATTGGTTTTTACAGCTGCTGCTACCTGAAAAGTGAGGAAAGCAGAATCAGCATCTGTGATGGTAACCTGTGGCAGACGCAGATAATCTATTTGTCCGTTCTGGGTATACAAATCATTCCGCAGCACCATAGACGCCGTTCCTGTTTTAGCCACCCCGGTCACTCGTTCCCAGGTGTAAGAGCCATCGGCGTTCAAGATATCCCAGTTAACGGGTGGAAATATGTCCGATTCAAAACCTTCGGTCAATGGTGGTGTAACGGCAACGGGAAATACAAAAGCCTTGCTCAATGTATCGTTCGCTGTGCCCAGATCAGTACCGCCATTGGGCGAAGTGAGTTGAATTTTTAGCACATGCGAACCGGCATTGCCTGCAGCAATAGCATTTAAGGTAACGGGAACTGATGATAAGCTGGCCAGCGAACCTGCCCAATGTGTTTGAACCGGTGTGCCATTATCAACACTGGCATTGATATCAACAGAAGTCAACGTTTGTGATCCATAATTGCGTAATGTAATTACCGGGGAAAATTTCGTATCGCACACCCGGTTAAACGGGTTATCGATGCTCATTACCTGGGCATCATAGTCTTTTAGCGGTGACACGGCCCCGTTTGAAGTGGTAAGCGACGGGCGGGAATTGGTCAGCGTCGTTTCCATGCGGGTTACCTGCAACAACGTGAACATGGCCATACAACCGTCGCTGCTGTAATCCATATAATTCTGATACATGATACCCGCCGCGCTTGTGTTGCAGGCATCGGTTACAACACCGGTGTGACAGCCCGAACTTGCATCGGCCTGGTCGGGCGTATCATTTACGCGGTCACTACCGCTGCAAGCGCCATCATCATCACCCCAGATATGAAACAGGGAAAAGAAATGACCTGTTTCGTGGGTAAGGGTACGACCATCATTGTATCCTGCCAGCGAGCCGCCAGGCAACGTTACATTGTAGATCACAATTCCCTGCTCATCAGCTGTAGCGCTGGTAGGAAAAGTAGAATAACCCAATATGCCATCTGACAAACGGCACACCCATATATTCAGAAAACGGGAAGAACTCCAGGCATTAGCGCCTCCTGTTGAGGCATGCTTAACATTATTATTAACAGTAAAAGAAGGTTGTGTGGTAACGATCCGCTCTATACCAGATGTAGGTAAATTAGCGGGGGTACGTTTGGCCAGCACAAACTGAATTTTTGATTTGCCAAACAAAGGTTTAAAAGCTGCAGGAATATTAACTGAATCCGCATTCAGCCCGGCAAAGTCTCTATTCAATACAGCCAGCTGATCGTCGATCATTTTATCAGTCACCACAGTTGGATCTGGTAACACAATGTGAAATACAACCGGAATGTATATTGACGCAGCCATTTCGCGCGCCAACGGGTTGCCTGCTTTTGCTGCAGCCAGCTGCAGTATGCGCTGCATATCATTTTCATAACTTTCTTTCAGGGCCGGGTTCTTTTCAAAGGAATTTTTCAACACCTCCATAGTTGCACAGCGCCGCACAGGCACATGCTGCGCCATTGCGCGGACAATGAATCCCTGCATCATAACCAGTATCGCTATACAACCATATCTTTTTAAAAGCATCATTAATGATTTTTTTATGCCGAACGCTGAACGAAGAACGCGGAACGCGAAACAAGGCCGGGCCGTATATCGCGTTAAGCGTTTAGCATTTAGCATTAAGCGTTTTACCATACATTTCTCGGACAACCGTCATCATATTTGTTGCCGATCGTAAAGCCAATTAAAAATTCATGGGTACCATGACTGTAATTATTCAATGCTGTTGTGGAATAATCGTATGAATACCCAACCTGTACCGTGTTGGAGATATTCATCCCTACCATACCAGCAAAACCATATTTCACCCGGTAGCTGGCGCCCAGCCACAGGAAGTCGAGGTATTGCAGTTTTGCATTTACATCTACCTGCAATGGCAGCGGGTTGATATATTTTACCATCACAGAAGGAATTACATTGAAATCTTCGCCTAGCAAAAAGCGGTAGCCGGTCGTTGCGAACACATGAGGCACAAGCCGGCCACCTTTTTCTTTAACCGTATTATCAGTAAAATCAATTTTTTGCGGAATGATCTGTTGGGCAGATACACCAACAAAATAATCAGCTGAATACAGGTATAAACCGGCCGTAAGATCAGGTTTGAACTTGTTGATGGCACCACTGGTATACACTGCGGGATCAACCGGTACTGCGAATTGTAACTTGTCAGTTTGCAGACTTACTCTTGAAAACCCGGCGCCAAACCCCGCCGCAAGACTGGTACGCGGACTAAGACCAAGATGATAGGCATAGGTAGCATACGCAGAGAACTGCCCTAATGGTCCTGTTTTATCATTTACTATCTGTAGCCCGATACCATGATGTGGTTCTGCAGCCGTATATTCTTCCCAATAACGTTGCCCCCTGGGATTTTCACCCGGCACTTCAAATGAAGTTGCGGTTGTACGATAATCTTTTTTGCCTAATGACGTATGAGCAGTAAGGTAGGTAGTAACCGGCGCGCCGTTGATACCCGCCCACTGATGCCGGTGACTGACCTTAATGTCGGTATAGTTCTCAATACCGGTTAGCGCCGGATTAAGGATATACTGATTCAGGATGTATTGTGTATAGTGCGGTTTCTGTTGTGCTATGGTTTGCATACAGGCAGCCACTACGAAACAAACTGTCATTATCTTCTTCATGTGCTACGTTTTTTGGGTCAATGGTGAATGGTCAATGGTGAATGGTGAAAAACGCTACAGGCTGCAGCTGCACGCAAATACAAAATGCAGATGATAGCCTCAGGTATTTTTTCCCTTTTTCATTTCTCTGTTTTTCATTCTTCATTCTTAATTTCACTGCCTTTATGCCTTTTATTTCCCCAACACCTTAAATTCCGTGCGCCTGTTCTTTTGCCTTCCTTCCGCATCGTCGGTACCATCGTCATGTTTATTAGGCGCTACCGGCAATGTTGATCCGAACCCTTTGCTTTGCAAACGGTTTTTGTCAATGCCTTTGCTAATGAGATAAGCCACTACTTTCCCGGCCCGTGCTTCAGACAGGTTCATGTTATAGGTTTCATTCCCCATAATATCTGTATGTGCCCTGATCTCGATCACCATAGTGGGATATTCATTCAGCAGGCTAACCAGTTTATCCAATGCCGGGAATGACTCCTGGCGCAGGGATGATCTATCAAAATCGTAGTATACATTCTCCATTACGATCACTTCTTCTACAGCCGGCATTTCTTTAACCAGGCAAATAACCGGGTTGGTCAGGCTGTCTTTGTCAGCGCCTTCATCGGGAATATCAAATTGCAGGGAATCACTTTTATAACCTGTTAATGTAGCCACGGCTTTCAATGGTTGGTATTCTTCCATGGCAAAAGCGTAGCTGCCATCGGCGCCGGTTGTAGTTGTATAAACTGTTTTATTATTGATTGTATCAATAATGAGTACGCTAACACCTGAAAGCAATGAGCGGTCACCGCAGGCGGCGATCAACCCGTTTACCTGTTTAACATTTTTCTTCTTTTTCAGGGTGAACAATTCCAGACAGCATTCAGCCAATCGGTCAGAGCTCAACAACACATCATCGAGGATATTTTTGGAATTGCCCCGGCTGGTAAAGTAGATATCATCTTTTATTGAGTTTACCGGGTAGCCAAAGTTGGCGGGATAGGCCCAGGCATCCATAGAACCTTTACTATAAAAGAAATCGAAACCACCCATACCAATGCGGCCATTGCAGGAAAACACCAACATGCCGGATGCTTCGTGATAATACGGCGCCTGTTCATCGTTGATGGTATTGATTGTACTACCGAGGTTAACCGCTTTCTCCGGTTTGCCATTGGCATCCAATGTGGCGCACCACAGATCGAACCCGCCATTACCACCTGGTTTATCGCTGGCAAACAATAACAATTTTCCATCGGGCATTACAAAAGGTTGCTGTGCGTTGTAACCGGGTGTATTTACAACTGCATCCACTAATTCCGGTTCAGACCAACTTTTATCTTGTTTTTTACTGGTATAGATGGCCGATGTTTTTTTACCTTCAACGATCGACCAACGTGTCAGGAACAGGATATTACCATCGGGTGTAATACTTACCACTCCCTGATGAATACCGGCTCCTTGTGGCAATTCTATTTTATTAATATTTTTTACCCCGTCGTTGCTGTACTCAGCCTGATACAAGCGGTTGAGAAAAGGCTTGTCTTTTGTGTCACCTTCTGTACGGGTTGAAGTAAAGAGCAAGGTGTTTTTATTCAACCATACCGGTGAATAGTTGGCGCCACCGGGATTGATAGTTGAATCCAGTTTTTCAATTGTATATAACTGCAGGTCCGTTCTGCGTAGTTGTTCCCGGATGAAATGCAGGTTCAACACTTCGCTTTTAGCAGAATGCGTATATACATCATCCGTTTTATAATTATCCAGGAAACCTTGAAATGCCTTTTCAGCCTCATCATATTTTCCCAATGCACGCAAAGTACTGGCATAATAATACAGGGCCAGCGGTATTTGACTGGTATTATAACCAAGCGCCTGTTCGTAATAAGTAACCGCCTTCACTGGGAAATTCAACAGCCGGTAGCTTTCTGCCAGATTGTAAATAGCCAGCTGTGCGCTGGATGCAATAGCCTTTACGGCGCCTGCTGCCGGTTTAACATTGTAAGGGTTATAATCGTCCCGGCTAGTTTTTTTTGCTTTTGTACCCAGGTATTTTTCGTAATACAGGGCAGCAGAATAATAATCGCCCTTTTTATAATAATTATCAGCAGCCTTCAGGTAATCTGCCACAAACTGGCCCCGGGCCGCCATAAAGCCGGGTACTATAACCAGTATGATAAGTATTTTTTTCATCGAAGTTAATTTGTGAATGGTCAATGGTGAATGGTGAATTGATTCCCTCTATCTGATCCTCGCGTCTTTTTCCAGCGGTTCGCTCATTGAATGGCGCTACAGCCGCGGACAAATGAAATTTCCCTCAGGCGTCTTGATCGTTTTTCTACCGGTAAAGGATAACGATATTTCAAAACTGTTTGAACCACGTGCCATTTTGCCCAGCTCAGATGTATTTACATCATAGCTTATTCCCAATACCATATTCTTATGTGTAAAGCCAACAAATGGGGAAATGGCATCTTTAATGCGGTAGTTGGCGCCAAGCATTACATCTGTTCCGGGAACTGCATTTAACTGAACATAAGCGCCGGCCATTTTTTCCTCGGCAGTACCCTGCTTTGCATACAACACGTTAGGAGTAACACTCATTATATCTGATAACGTAAGCCGTACGCCTGCGTGACCGGCATATCGCATCGGTAATTTTGCATTACCGTCGCTACTGAAATAATCTTTGGGTTTGGTGAGATGGGAAACCGAAAAGCCAGCATATACATTGGCTTTTTTGCCAGGAGCTGCATCAAAGTATAAAATACCAGCACCTGCATCGAAATCAGCAGTGTTCGTTTTGTTGAATCCATCGGTAGATGCGCCGGGATTAAAGCCGGTAATAGGATCCCATTGATCGCCAAAAGTGAATTTGGATGCATTAAACCCGCGCCAGATCATCCCCAGCTGCATGCCCATCACAATGCGATGATTTTCGGCAGTACCGAAACGAACACCCGTATACGCGAGATTAGCATATCCGGTCGTATAATAATACCCACCATCTCCGGCCGTTTGACGAAGGAGGTTTAAACCTACGTTCACATTCTTGTTAGTAACAAATTCAGCACCCAGGCCAATCGTAGAAAAGGGTTTGCTGATATTACCCCATTGGTTACGATAAATGCCCGACACGCGGTAGTCGCCATCGAACGAACCGGTTAATGCAGGGTTTAACCAGGAAGGATAAACATAATACTGCGTAAAATGCGGATCAACCTGCGCCTGCATTATTTTGCCGGCCCCGATGAAAAACAGCAACAACGTCAACAGTCTGATATTTAGAATTCTCATAGCAGTTCTTGTTTTATTTTATGGTGACGGGCGGTGGATTTTTACTTAACAAAAGTCATTTTCATAGGGCCGTATAAATTGGGGTGGTTTTTCTTCTTAATATTTTTTTTTAAAATAAGTTGTCATTGTGGAAACTCCCAGGTGATCCACGCCTTTCCATCTTTTGCATTCACCATATCATAGGTGGTGGAATTGATGGGTATCATGTAATAACCACTTGATTCGGAAAACTGAATGCGTGTTTTTGTTACAGCTACAGAATCATCTGAAGGTATTGTACCAAGGGAGCCCAAATAAGGGAACGATACGCGGCCATCAGTTGTAAAAGAAGGTGGCCCGTAACCAAGACCATAAGACAACGACAATGCATTATTTACCAGCTTAACATTCCCTAACAGGTCATAATTAGTTCCACCACTGGTGCCATATCGCGGCAAGTATACCATATAATAGAAGTTGGCTATTTTGGTAATATTATAGGCATCATCTACACCATTTACATGGAAACCTTGCGTGGAGGCCCAGTAAAGATCCTGATCCAGTGCATACTGCCACCATCGTCTTGGCGCATCCAGGTCAATTTTTATCGGCGTACCCGTACCTGCAATGGTAGATGCAGTGCCGTTAACAGTAAACGACATGGTTGTGGTAGAACCGCTCCAGGTGATGTTATTGAATGATGAAATGGAGGTAAAGCCATCAGTAAATGCGGGCGACAAGACAATGCCATCTGTAGTGTAATAATAACCGGTAGTGGCTGTATGTACGTTACCATCGTTGTCTACCCAGGTAAACTTGATGATACGAGTTGCCTGGTTAACCTCTATCTCATATTGTGTGCTGCCAACAACCAGTCTTTTGAAATAGTTCAGTATCTTACTAAAATTCGAGAATAACCGGTTGTACTTATCATCATAATAATTCTGTGCTTCCTGTTGTGTAGCCTTTATCAAAAAAGCTTTGCTGCCATTGAACCGGCCGGTCAGTTTCACCGAATCCCCCACAATGCTGTCAATGGCAAATTCAAAATCGGAGACCAGACCCTTGCCATAACTGCCGCCATTCACAGCTGCATCCGGATCGGCCAGCACATGCACATACGAATACGTATCGAACAACAGGGCCGGTTGCTGCAATGCTTTCAGCCGGTAGCTGGCTGTCATGGGAGTAACAGCAGAGGCAGAATCGAAATCAGAGAACATTTCTACCCGGTTGCTGTCGTTGAATTTAAAATAGAAGCCCACTACCCCACCCTTCGAGCCAGCCGGATATATAAAACCCTTCCAGCCATATTGAGCACCAATTAACACTTTCTGGTATGCGGCCAGTGTTTCATTGAGACGCTCATCTACCGATTCGCTGAATGCGTTATCGTGTTTTTTATTACAGCCGTAAAAACCGATGGCAGCTGCTATTATGTATGTTGTTACTTTTCTCATTGCTAGTTTTTTTCGTGAAACGTGAATCAGAAATCGTGAAACGGTCCGCCGGCTGGCGGATGAATGGGCAATGTCTTTCACTTTCTCATTTTTCATTCCTCATTCTTCATTTATCATTTAATCAATTTATCTACCTGCGCACGTACTCTTGTCTGCAGGCTATAAAAATCAATACCCCAGGTATCTTTGAAATACGCAACCACGATGGCCTCTTTCTGACGCAAACGGGTTATTGCCTGCGCCTGCGTGGTGTTATTGGCGCTTATACCGGCAGGTATGCTATTCACGATGGCATCAAAACCTCCCTTGCCTTCTATAAGCATCATACTGATCATTTCTACAAAATCCTCATCGGGCGCTGACTCGGCATAGGCTGTCACAAATCCATCCCTGTTCGCCGCTGCATCGCTTACGTTATTCCAGTTTGACGTATAGAACCCTACAGAAATGGATTTAAAACCCTGCGGATACATAATGGTCTGGTGAAGGATGTGTCCAAACTCATGTTCAATAGTGTGGAACATTTGTTTGATATTAAAAGAATCTGAAGGAACATAACCGATCGAGCCCTTTGCTCTGAAATCATTCAATACATACAATACCACTTTACGACCACCTTCAGCAGTTCCCAGGGTGATGGTACCATCGGTATTCCAACTGGCGCTACCGGCCAACACAAAGAATTTGGGAACATATTTCTTCATGAACAGCGAATCGGTTTCTGCGATATAGGTATCGATCCACACTTTCTTTACGGCACTTAATACGGGGATGATCTTATCTTCTTTGGGCGGAACCAGCGTCTTGTTCAAACTCAGCTCAAATTGATCCCATTTATATTTTACAGCTATATTGAAGGGTACAGTTAAACTATCATACACCCATTGATCAATAGGCGTACCTACCCAGGTATCGCCACCGAGCCCCGGGATGTCTTCCACATTATCGAGTGATTCTTTTTTACAGGACACCAGTGACAGGATGCAGAAGAAGAACACCAATTTTTGCGTATTATTCACCAGGAGATCTTTTAATTGTTTTAGCCTCTCCAGCAAGGGAACAAGCCAGCGGGGAATTCTGTCATCAATGATCAGATCGTCGTACGACTGGTATACATGCTTCCAGCCGCTGGCAATAGATATGGGTATCACTTTGGCTGTTGGTTGTCTTTTTGTATGTATTTCGTTCATCATTGCAACAGGTTTTAACGTGGATTTAGTTCCAGACCAGATAGTTTTGCCGATGCAGGCATTTGAAATACCCGGCGCTTATCGTAAGCTTCCAGTGTCATGTTTTGTCCGTCAGTTGTTGTATGCGTTACCGGCATGTTATAGCGCGCCAGATCAAACCAGCGCATACCCTCCTGAACAAACTCCGCCCGTTTAAAATCAAGCAGGGTGTACAAAGCGTCTATGCGGTCATCACCGGAGTTATAATAGGTTTGCATTTTACTGGTAGTAACTGTATGAGTGGCCGCATTGTAGTTAAAAATACGCGTAGCGGCATATGCGTTGAGGTCTTGCAGTACAGCACCCATGTTATTGAGATAGATATTGGCTTCGATCCTGTTAAACAACACCTCTTCCATGGTGAAGAGCGGCACCATAACGTATGGAAAACCAATGGTAGCGTTTACTGACAGCTTTACAAAGTATTCATTGACCTTGGGCAGCATAAAATTATCGGTGCCTATCGTATAGGTCTGGCGGCTGAAGGCATAGATGCCGCCGGTTACGTTGGAATAGATCTCGTTCCTTTTAGCAGCATCCATTCCATAACGCTGGTTAAAATAATTTCTTCCCCAGGAAGAAGCGGTCTCCACCAGTAACAGGTTAGCCGACTCTGAAGCTTTGGCATAACGGGCCCACAATTCATTATAGGTAAGCGTCAGGTAGGTACTGTTCCATGGCCGTAAAACGGCAGCTACATTTATTGTCGACAACACGGCATTCGCATAGCTAAGCGCTTTGGTATAATCCTGTTTGTACAGATAGAAACGGGAAGCAAAGGCATTAGCGGCAGCTTTTGTAAAATGATACCGGGGAACTGTATAGCGGGTATCATCCAGCAAGGGCAAACCGGCTACCAGGTCCTTTTCGATCATATCGTATACATAGGCGACTGTTTTCCGAGTATACTTTTCAAATACCACTTTCTCAGGTGTGGTTACATAAGGAATACCCGGATTGGCTGCAGCACTATCAGCGTTATATGGTTTTGCAAACAAGGTAACCAGCATAAAATGGGCGTAGGCACGGCATATTAATGCTTCTCCTTTTTGAGAAGAATAACTGGCCGAGTCGGATGCCGCACCACAAGCTTCCAGGGCCTGGTTGGCCACTGAAATGGCGGAATAACACGCATTCCAGTATCCCTCAGGTGAATCCTCCTCATTTTCCGTTACATCTTTAAAAAAGAACGGTTGCAACACGGTAAGATCAAGGCCGCCGGTCCCTTTATCAGAAACGTTATCTGAAATAGATTCACAAAATGCCATATAATTACTCTGCGGATAAGCAGTAGCGAGCAACTGTGAAACCTGCTCCGGACTTTCGAGCGATGCCCGGTTATCGGGATTTTTCTCCAGGAACTTTTTGCAGCTGCCCAAAGACCCCAGCAGTAGTATAAATGATGTGTATGATAATATTTTTTGCATGGTTGTATTTGTTATTTGTTACAGGTTTCAGGTTACAGGTTTCAGGGCCTTTGCGCAGCTATCTTCTTTCCTTGCGACTTGCAACCCGTAACCTGTAACTCCTTACAGCCCCACTTTCAAAGCCAGTGTGATCTGTTTTTGTACTGGCTGCGCTACCCCACCCGAATTAAAGAATTCAGGGTCCTGTCCACGAAGTTTTTCATCGCTATATATCAACCAGGGGTTGGTAGCAGCAGCTGTTACAGAAGCATTGTTCAAACCGAATCTTTGCATCATCTCATTGGGAAGCTGGTAGGCCAGCGATACGGTTTTCAATCGTATCAGGTCACCTTTGGCTACGCGTTCTGTTGAATAATTGTAGTTGTTGTAAGGGTATGCTCCGTTCAACTTCGATTGGGCAAATGCGTCGAGTATAGAGGGCACGTTTGTATATTTTTGATCACCAGGCATGCTCCAGCGGTCGTAAAACTCTTTGGGCATAGCATCCAGATCAGAATAACTGCTTCTGAAAGCCGGGTAGAGCCTGATCTTGTTACCGGCCTGGTAAGTAATGAACACATTCAGTGAAAATGCTTTGTAATGGAACGTATTGGAAAAGCCTCCGGTGATGGTTGGATCAACCGGGCCTTCATACTGTAGGTTACCTGTTGATTCTGATTGCATGTAAACGGTAGAACTTGTCTTTCCATCTTCATCAACAAACAATGGGTATCCTGAAAATGGTTCCAGTCCTTTGTATTTTATGGAGAACAGACCGCGAACCGCATAGCCTTCTTTATTACCACCTTCAGCGCCTACCAGGCTGAAGATACTGGGTTCGTTTTTGGCGTTGGTGATCTTGGTTGAATTATAGCCAACCGTTAATGTTGTTTTCCAACCCCAGTCTTTTTTACGGATCACTTCACCGCCTACCAGTAGTTCTATGCCTTTTGAATCCATGTCGGCATAGTTGGCGGCCTTATAAGGCTCACCACCGACACCTGAGGTTTTAATGGTACTGATCAAATCAAAACTTCTCCGTTGATATACATCCAGACTCACATTAACCCGCCTTTTCAATAAACCGGCATCAATACCCAGGTTTGTCGTATATAACTTTTCCCAGGTAAGATCGCTGTTCTCGAGGTTGATCAGTTGTATCACCGACTCCGTTTCATTTGAATAAGGACGGTTGGTGGTTGCATTTTTTAATACAATACTTGAGTTGGTAGCAGGTCCCATACTGGCCGTTAATCCATAGGTACCCCGCACTGTTAGAAAATCAACCCAGCCAAAATCCTGCATAAATGCTTCCTGATCTACATTCCATGAACCGGCAACACTCCAGGTAGGCAACCAACGGGCTTTGGACGATTTTCCCATGCGATTAGAACCATCGTACCGTACAGTACCGGTAAAATTATATTTGGAATCATATGTATAAGTACCGGATGCATATAGAGCCACAAAGCGATCATACTCTTTACTCATTTCGTAATAAGGAAAATTCGACTCAATAGATTGCTTTAAAATGCGGTAATCGGTAAAGGGAACACCGCCATTTTCATACTGATATCCATAACCCGTATTGGAGAAATGCTGTCTGTCGGCATATTTTATTTGCTGACCGATCAAACCATTGATATAATGTTTATCAGCAATGGTTTTTGTATAGTTCAAACTGTTCCGGATATCAAAGTTCATCAGGGCGTCTTCGGCACGATTGTAAAAGCCGCCATAAGGCAATACAACTTCTGGCAATGCTTCAGGATCATCCGGATTCCTGTATAAGAATTTGTTGGCCGACCTGATCGTGGATGTTTTTGCTGACCGGTAGGCATTGGCCATGTTTGAGTTCTCAGTGATCTGGTGCTCGCGGGTTGATTTTACATAACGCATAGCGCCCACAAATTCATAACGGAAGTTTTTGGCAAACTTATACGCCAGATCACCTTGTAAACGCAGATCAATAATATTGAGATCGAGCGTGTTGTTCTTTAATTCGGAAAGAACATTGAAATCTGCAAAATTCCTTCTGAAGTACTCCAGGTTACCTTTTTCATCATACGCTGTTAAGGTACGGCTGGTATTCAATGCATAGCTGAATGGATTGATATCAAAGTCACGATCGAACTTACCTTCAACCGGGTTGCCATTACGGGTAAGCGAACCGGGTGCTTTTTGCCGGCGCACAGAACCTACTGTGGCAAAACCAGCGCTCAACTTATCGTTGAATTTATAGTTGTTGCGATAGTTCAGGGTATAACGGCTTACTTTATCGGCAATGGTCCACCCATTATCACCATAGTAACTGGTAGAAAAATACGATTGTGTTTTATCGGTACCAGAGCTTATGCTTAAAGAATGTTCCTGCATAAAGTTGTTACGGAACAACAGATCGAACCAATCAGTATTGGCTTTAGCATATCGCAACAGGAAGGCTTTTTTGGCCGCCGTGGTATTCTTCAGGGTGAAATTGCCATTGGCATCTACCTCGTTCAGCTTTTCGTACATTTTACCATATACACCAATATCAGATCTGTCGAGCAGGTTGGAAGAAACAATGCCTTTACGTTCCAGCTCAGCCAGTACCGACATTTGCTGGGCCGAATTCATAATATTATAATCATTGTAAGTTGGTTTAAACTGGGTGCTGTAATTGCCTGTATAGGCAACGGTTGTTTTGCCAACACGGCCCTTCTTTGTAGTGATCACTACTACCCCGTTCATAGCCCGTGCACCATATAAAGCCGTTGCGGCCGCATCTTTTAAGATATCGAAGCTTTCAATATCGTTGGCGTTCAAGCCAGCCACAGCAGAGCCTAATAGCGTGGTAGGGTCACCGCTCGATAACTGGTCATTTGAAATATTTACAATATCTTCCAGCACAACGCCATCTACAACCCATAATGGTTTGTTATCGCCATTGATAGAAGTAGCGCCACGAATACGCACTTTAGGGGCCGCACCAAATGTTCCCGATACGTTTTGGACCGATACACCGGCTGCACGCCCTTCCAGCATACGGCTTACATCGGTTGTGCCATCCATTTTTATATCATCCATTTTCAGGCGTACGGAAGAACCTGAAAACTTCTTCTTATCTACATTCTGATAACCCGTTACCACCACCTGGTCCATATTGGT
>DASUVL010000542.1:0-6640 GCA_036379015.1 Niastella sp. | reverse complement strand
GCAGTCCACAATACGCTACTTCCTTTTTTGCATACACACTTACCTGTTACATCTTTTTTTGACGACATCATTACCCCACCGGCCGAAACATGAATGGATGACAATGTTCTCACAACCGGACTTGTTTGAATTGGAAGTCTCATTTTTTCTGAATTTTTAGTATTAAAGAATAAAATGCCCTGTATTATTACTGGCCATCGTTAAAATATATTCCAGGAACGAATGGCGCCAACCGTGACCGGCAGTACATGACTAACGTCAATCGTGAACCTGTAAACCTTTCGGGCCTGCTCTGTTCTGCGGGCTGGATTAAAAAATACCAGCTTTACATCCCAGCAGTCGGAACCCGGGCGGCAAACAGGGCTCCGCTCTACATTAATTGTATCCAGTTCCAGGTTTTCATTGACGGCCCTTTCGAATACCGCCCCTACCTGGAAGGCATTGGTAGCGGCATAATTAATCGCTCTTTCAGCAGAGGTAGCGCCGAGGTTTCGCAGTTCATAGTATACCCGGTCTAAAAAATTAAGCACTCCATCATGCCTGCTGTTCCATACCTGCAGTTCAGCAGCATTGCCTGCATCTGGCGCGGCGCCAAGCGTAGCGGCCAGCAGGGCCTCCGTTGACCAGCTGTAAATTCCCTGCGGCCTGGGTACAATAACAGGCAACTCCATGCCCGACATGAACCTTTTTTTACCGGATAATATACCGGGAATAGATACCCTGCTTACCTGGCCGTTCAACTGCGCGCTGTAGGCTTCTTTGATCCTGTCGAAAGTTGTTACGGCGAAACTACCGGTTGGTTGCAACGCATAAACAGGCGTAGCATCCAAACTCAACGTCCATATCACATCTTCAGCCGCTTCTGGCGTTGTGTTCAGGAAATTCAACAGGGCTGCCGGGTCGCCCGGATTGCCGTTCATCATTTGTGCAAAAGCGTCCTTGTTGGCCTCGCTCTTAAATTCATGGCCGATGCTGCCGATGGCATATACAATGGTGGGCGTACATTGCTGGCATCCGCAGGCGGAAGGAATAATTCCTTCGGAAGCTTCGGTGAGATGTTCCTGCGTTTCCGCCGGTTCTATACTGCCGGATAATTCGATATCCGACGGTAATAAGCTTGATTCTGAAAGTTGCATGTTGTTTATTTTTTTGGTTTTTCTGTTAATAGATGAGTGTAGAATTTGTTCCATGGCGCCGGGAATATTCAGGCGCCCTACCAGTGCTTTTTCACAATCCGGCGTGGTATTGGGGTTGCAACGAATGGCCGTATCCAGGAGCGCTTTGTATATCAGTCTGCCATCGGGGGAACATCCGTTTTTTACCTGCAGACACATGAGCAATGCCGCTATCCCCGATGCAATGGGCGTGGCGAAACTGGTGCCTGTTTTTAACGCGGTATTATTTCCGGGCACTGCCGCAACGATATCTTTACCAGGCAACAGGAGCCCGTTCCTGCGGTAAGCGCTTCCCCAGTTGCTGAATGACAACGGTAAACTGTACTCGTTCATAGCTCCAACCGCCAGTGTGCTTTGCTCTGAAGCTGGCACGTGCAGGCATTCGCAGCCGTCGTTACCTGCCGCCGACACAATGAGTATGCCCTGCTTAAAACACTTTTCGATGGTAGCTGCCAGTAGCGGTTCTGCTTTACCGGAGGTAGAAAATTCTCCGCCGCTGATGTTGATAACATGAGCCCCCTTTTCAACGGCCACTTGAATGGCCCGTGCCAGGTCAAGTTGCGAGCAGGGCGCCAGTTTTCCGCCTTCCTCCCTGAACACGGTGATGCCGATACCTTTGCAATTGGGCGCAACGCCTTTTACAGGTCCATCATGGCCACCGAAAATTATGCTGGCTACGGCAGTGCCATGTTCGTACGCGACATCGTTGTTAGGGAAATTGTGCCACCCGTCGCTGACGGCTGGTTGCAATGCAGCTTTTTTAAAACATTGGTGCGAATAGTCGATGGCGCCGTCGATAACAGCAATGCATATGTCAGCATATCCTTTTGCAGCTTTCCATAATGCCGGCAGGCCCGGTATGGAAGTAATGTCAAAGGACGGAGTTTGCAACCGTAGGGATGGTTCGCGCATATGTTTAATGGTTGATGTGTGCTTAGCGTGTTTCGAGAAAGTGTCCCTTATGCAAACTCTATCCAAATGCCGGTGAAACTACATACGTTCACAACGCCGCCGTTCTGGTAAGTGATCGTTACAGGGTTGACTGCTGACTGATAAGGACCAACGAACCCGGTAGCAGGATCATATACTTCATTTTGAGTAAGCGCTATCCAATGCGTGCCATTGTTTACCACCAGTAAGTGCACCTGGTTGTTTACAGGTAAAACATATGGAGTTGGTCCAACCACATTGACAGTAGCCTGGGCTAATAATGTTGTTTCTGTTTGCAGCAGGTTGGCGCCGGCGCCATTGTTTGTAACCGTGATCGCGCCAAACAGGTTATTCCCATCTGTTGTATAAAGGACCCTTATTTGATTAGCCGCCACGCCAAAGTTGATGGCACTGGTTACAAGCGCCGACGGAGAATTCATATCCTGGGCAGGCGACTGATATTGATACGTTGCCTGGCCGGTCAAAAAATTCAGGGATAAATTACCGGTAAACTGGTAAAGACATTGCGCAAATGGCTCTGGATTAAATAACGAGTACCCATTGCCCAGATTATTCACATCAAGGCCGTTTATCAAACCATTGGGATTAACTGCTGTCAGTGCTGCGGCCAGCGCAAAGGCTCCGCAACTGTTGACTGAGGTTTGTACTACATTTTGATAACTGTTTAAAGACATAGTTGTTTAATTTTTAATGGTAATAATTAATAGGTATTAAGTCTATTGTTTGTTATGGATCTTAAAAATCGTTACCCTGGCAGGAATTTGATCAAATAGTATACATATACGTTTTTTGGCCGGGTTTCTTCAAGGCTTGTTCTTACGGTTATTTTAGCGTTATCACTGACAGCCTTGCCCGAAAAATCTGGCTGGGAATTTATAGCAGCTGCTTTATCACCGGCAAGTATTGTGGGAGCCTTTTGCGTATTAACCATATGTACGTGTTCCTGTAATGCATCCTGTTGAATGGATCCCACTTCATCGCTCGCATCTCCATTTGCAAGCAAACGTTTTTTACTATCGGGATCATTGCCGCTGTCCATATCAACCATTCTCAAAAAATACCCGCGATAATCAGGAATACAAAACTTCCCTTGCATGTCACCCGTATTGTATTGATCGCCTATAACCTGGTACAATACATTGTATGTATTGATGTCTAACGACCGCCCATCGCATACCATCCAGCCCTGACTTTCAACATCTGTAGTAAAAGCCGGCTGGCTCACCGGGTAAACAGCTGGCGGTTGATCGCCGGGTTTTATCAAGGGACTTATTTTTCCCGCAAATGCAATGAGGGAGCCTACCGGAACGGCTGTAGGCATTTGTTGCCAGCCGCCGGGTATTTGTAAACCGGGCAATGTCATAAAAAAGGTTTAACGATGAAAAACGGGCAATGCATTACTTTCCTGTATCACCTGCATGGCTGTGGGCAAAGTGATCTCCCACCTTCTTTCCACTTTCCCTTTCATATACCAGTGCTTAATTCTTTTCAATTGTTGCGCAACCAGCACATCGCCTGCGTTCACAGGCACAAAAGGATAGGGGGCTTCCTCTATAACACCAGATGACAAAAAATACAGGATAGAAAAATTGAATTCGGGCCGTACAGGTAAATAAACGACGGCATAGGCAGCTTGCAAAAAAGGCCGCAACGAATCATCCTGGCCCTGCAATGCATAGCTTAGTTTGGAAGGCTGGTCGTTGAAAGTATACGTCATTTCATCCCATTCAAACGCTTCTTCCGTAAACTGGTTACAACGTTTCAAATAGATATTTTCTTCGCGGCCGGTATCATCATCCGGGGATATTCCTGTCTTTTGAATGATCACATTTTTCAGCATGCTGCGGCAACTGTTTTCCAGTGACGATTTGCTGATATTATTCAACAGCAACGGATTGTTTTGCAGATCTTTTCCGGCAAAACGGGTAAGCCGGTCATTATAATTGTGCATCATTCGCTGATACGATTCCATGATGGTATTATACACAGCCATTTTCCACTCATTCATTTTTCTATCGGTAACCCCATAAGTAACAACCACATTGCAAATAAAATCATTCCCCGGAAGTGGCACCACCGGGTTATTGCCAGTGACGGAAATGACGATCTGTTTGGTTTCATTTTCAAGACGAATGGTTTGTGTGGGCGTAGCCGTGTTCAAAGAAAAAGCATGGGTGCTCACAATGCCGGTGATGTTTGTAAGTGTAACATGGGGATTGGCTGCGATTTGACCGGTTACAACTGCCTGTACGGCAATATAGCCTTCGGGCACAGTCATTATTTCTTCTGTTGTTTCTGCCGTAAGTATGGCGCCTGATGTAACAATGGCCTCAGGCGGCAACAGGAGCTGTTTTACCTCATAATAGCTGAACAATGAAATATAGTTTTCAAGCGTAATGTCGGTAAAGCTGTTGATGCCCTTTTCCTTCGGAGATACCGGTTTATCCAGATCAAGATCGTTTAATTGCAGTTGTGATGCCTTGAATGATTTGGCCGGATGATCGATGTGGATTTCAAATAAAAAACGATTGCCATAATTCTCAACACTGATACGATAGACCTTATTTACCCATCGATAAATACCCCGGAAGTGGGAAGTGCCTGATTGATTGTTGAATAAACTGGCTGATATTTCTTCCTGTTGCTGGTACCGGCTGTAAACACGTGCCCGTAGAACCGATTCATTGATTCGGCTCAGCGTTCGGTTCAACACCCGCGTTGCAAACTGATTACTATCTTCAGTTGACGGACCATTGTATGAAATGATTTCTTTGTATCCACCATTTAATATAGCCTGCGTTGGCGGACCATAGGATGTACTGAGGTTATCGTAATTAATATTCTTTGTTAGCTGGGCAATGGTTTTCGAAACTTCCACCAGCAATTCGTGTGTAGCTTCTTTTGAATCATTGGTGGTTTCGCTGTCATTTAAAGTTTGGTCGGTCAGTTGTTCCCGGTTACCTGTAAGTGAGCGATGGATCAGTTTTTTCTTTTCTCCTTTCAATACATTTTGTATTCGGGCAACTTCTCCCTGCTGGTAACGTAACAACCTGTACCTGGCCATTTTCAGCTGGCCAATAGCATAGGGGGTGATGTTGTTGCTGTTGTCATCATCACCGGTTACCCGGTAGGGAGGCAGCGGAAATATGGCTGATGGCAAAATATTGGAAGCATACAGCAATGTTTTTAATATCTCTTCATCGCCGTTCAACAAAAAGCCGGTCTTTTGAAGCAGGTTGCATATGATCAGGATCTTACTAACTGCTACAAAAAAGCCTTCATTGTAATTTGTCAGGATCGTTAAGGCAAAATAATTCTGCCATAGCTGATCAATAATGGCAGCGAAATTTTCATTATTGATAAAAGCGGCTGCCTGTTCGGGACTTTCTACGCCAATATATTCCGGTAACGCTGTAGTAAATGCTGAATAGGTCAACTCTTTTTGCAGCCAATCATAAAAAGCCGGGAATATGTTAAATGGCGGTGGTATAGCCTGCGGATTGCCATAATAGGCGTCACTTTGAATAAACTCCGAAGCCAGCGTTTCCATAGCTACCCGGTTTGTTGCATTAGCAACCAACTGTTCATACAACGAGCCAGGCTGAGCAGATGAAGGATCATAACTATAAAAATCAATGCCGGTACCTGCGGTATAATTTTCCCTTTCCCACGACAGAATAGCGATATACGGAAACAGCGGCGCATCTACCATTATTTCAGGCGGAAGATCTTCTGTGGGTTCATCGGGTGTTGGTACAGGTGGCGGCGGGGGCGTTGGATGATATGGAAAAATGAAAATAGTGCCATCAAAATGATTTTGGGTGCCGGGCGTTTTACCAAATCCATAAAAAAGATCACCCAGTAATACCATTTCATGTTCATCTGTTTGCGTAAACAAACTGCCTTTGATAGTAAACCCGTCGGTCGCCCTGTATTCAATACGCTGCCTGTCGTTCCCTGCCAGTATACCTGAAAAAAATGACATGTAATTATCAACCGGATAAAAAAGGCTATAATGGATGATTGACTTCCCATCGGGAAAACCAGGAAGTTGCTGTTCGCTGAATGCAGCAGTGATCCTGATTAAATTATTAATGACCATTTCTGACATGGGAATGCAGTTGTAAGAATGAAAGAAAACCCGGGAACGTATATGCTGCGTTAGCGTACTAACCAAATCCAATATCCGGTATAAATGCTAACGGCAGGTAACGTACGCCCCGGGGAAAAGGAAAGTTTTATCAGGCGTAAACGATATTTTCCAGGTTAAACTGGAAAGCAGTGGATTTAGGTCCTGCACCTCCGCCAGTCATTACAACATCGGCGCTTTTTATACCGAACAGCGATAATTGCGTGTTGATATCCTGAATAATGGCAGAGTTTATCAATTCTCCCTGTTCCACCTGTGAAACGGCGCCGATCCAAATAACCGGTAAAAATTGAAACACCGCTTTGCCGCCAGGGGGAATATTGGTTTTAGTGGCCAGTAATTTGCCATCTTTATAAATATTGGC
>DASUVL010000541.1:0-5421 GCA_036379015.1 Niastella sp. | reverse complement strand
AAAGGGATGAACGATTGGTATGCCAAAAACCTGGGATTGACTACCAGCGAATACGGAACGACGTTTGAGTGGCGGCAGGCTGATGATCCGTCGAAAAAAGGATCTACAAGCTGGTGTGCGTTTCCGCAGGATACGAAATACTTCAATCCGTCGGCCAAGCCATTTATGATCAATTACCGGGTAGAAAACCTTGTTGCGCTGGTGGATGAGCTAAAAAAGAACAACGTGACCATTGTTGATGAAATTGCGGAATATGATTACGGTAAATTCGTCCATGTGCTCGACCCGGAAGGTAATATCATTGAGCTTTGGGAACCAAAGGATGAAGTAGAGGGTGAAAAGTAAGTTTCACCCTTGGTTTTGCATATTGGACAATTGTGGCCGGCATCGCTGCACCCAGTCGACTTAATTTCCACTGACCGCTGATTTGATTGGCATCCGTCCATTGCTGAACATTTCCTCCATTAACGGTATTGAACCCGGCAACCTCAACCAGTTTACCACTGTGTTTTGCTACTATTTTATAATAATCGCCATCAACAGGCACCATCGAAATTTGCTCCACTTACCTAGCCCCATTGGGTAACTTTTTCAATAACCGGGATTCTGCACAAATTGCGGGTTAGCGCCCATGATGTCACGGCCTATCGGAAATATGGCCGTGTGATCGTCGGCGTCAGGTTGTTTATCCCACCAGGTGCCTGTGTTAAATACCCCCCAACGGATCAGGTCAGTACGACGGCGGTTCTCACCTAAAAATTCGCGTCCCCATTCATCCAGCATTTCCTGGTCGTTTAGCTGGCTGCCATCGGTCTTATACAGGCTTGGGGAACCTGCGGGATAATTACGTTGGCGTACCGCGTTCAGCAGCATGGCGGCGGCAACCTTGTCTCCTGCCCGGTATTTACATTCAGCCAATGAATAATAGATCTCCGACAAACGAATTTCCCCGTAAGCCGATGTAATACGATTAGGATCGGGAGTCGGGTATATTGGATATTTGAGGAAGAAAACGCCCGAGTTATGGTCGGCATGATTCATACCGGATTCCTTATCTGCAATTGGCTGCCCGGGTTTTGCACCCAGGAACCATCCCACCTGGTCGCGGATGAACAGTGGATAAGGACCTTTATTACCACGAACGGTATCGGTGACCGTATTACCGTTCACAACACGCTGGTAAGGCAGGTAACCGTACAGGAACATGCCCTCCCGTTTGCTGCCACCCAGATTTTTGTAAAGCTTCAGACGATAGTCGTCGGGATAGTGCTGGAACTTAACAAAAGGTTTACCCAGCTTAAAGGGGTACTCAACGCTGTCCACATCTCTGCCGGGCTGCAGCGCAAACCTTGGGTTAGCCGAACCAAAATCAGTAAAGCCGCAATACAGGGTCGCCGCGTCATAGGTCATTGCCCAGAAATACATGCCGCCGTCATATTGCCAGTGCGTACGTGCAAGACTACATGGGAAGCCATAGATAGTTTCTGAATTAACTGTATTGTTTGTATAGTCGAACGGCGCATCCCAACGGGTATCCAGCTGATAGTTGCCGTATTTACCGTCTATAATCTCCTGGCAAACTGCAGCGCAATCGCTGAATTTATCCTGGCCAATGTACACCTTAGCATTAAGATACAGGCGTACCAGTAAAGCCGCTGCCCCGGCCTGCGTCCACCGGCCAATGCCTTTATCGCCTAATGTTACGCGTTGGGGCAGGTTCGGCAACGCCGCTTTCAACTCCGACTCAATGTAGTCGAATGTTTCCTGTGGGGACGACTGCTTGTTGCCCGTGGTGGTATGTTTTACATCTGTTATGATCTCAATATTGCGGTAAAAATCAAACGCTCTTACATAGAACCAGGCCCTCAGCGTTCTGAGTTCGGCTTTAAAATCGGCCAGCTCGGTTTCCGTAATGTTCAGTTTAGCCGGGTCAGTTATGCCTTCCATATCCTGCAGGGAATTTGTTGCCAGCACAATGCCCTGGTAAAAAGCGGTCCAGGCGCCGCTCGTGAAATTATCTTGCGTGGTCCAGGTATGATTATGCATGCGCTGGTAATAGTTCCCGTCCTGCCAGTCGCCCTGGCGATTGTAGGTGCCTATTTCGTCGGTACAATTCTCCCCTACGGCATAAACATCATTCCCCTGAATGCTCCAGTAGGCGTGTTCAAATGGGCGTAAAAAGTCCCTGATCACATCATCACGCCTGGTGAGGAACTGCGACACATCCACTCTGTCATACACATGCTCATCCAATTTTGTGCAACCGCCAACAATCAGCGTAGTGGTCAAAGCGGCATTTACAATACATTTTATATAATTCTTTTTCATCTGAAAATAATTATTGCGTTTTGGCCAGATGGATCTTACCATGACAATCCGCCAGCCCTCCCGACACGTCGGGATCGGGGGAGCCCTGTGTGTCTTAATGAAAATTTTGTCATGGACGATTCATTGCTGTACCGATTAGTTGTTTAGAATGTTACCTGTAAGCCTGCCATTACCTGGATGGTAGCGGGGTAAAAATTCAAATTGCTCTGAACGCCAGGTGTTAAGCCATTAACGGGGTACAGGTCGGGATCGCCGCCCTTGAAGCGGGTGAAGGTATGCAGGTTGCTTGCCGCTGCATAGACCCTGATGGCACGCATGTATTTAGAATTAATTTCACGGTTATAGCCCAGGGTTACGTTATCGATCTTGACAAAGGAACCCGATTCAAGGAAATAGTCTGAAGCAAGCGATGCGGTAGACGAATTAGTAAGCTTTGAATATTTGCTTTTTGCATCATAGGCCGATCGTAACGTATTAGCATCGGTTTGTGTGGCCGGTGTGCCTATGTAAAAAGCCTGCATGTTGAACAACTTATAGCCAAAGTTTCCCCTGAAGAAGATGTTAAGGTCCCAGTTCTTATAGGTGAAAACGTTGCCAAGGGAGCCGGTAAATTTTGGAAGGCCATTGCCCACAAACTGCTTGTCGTCAGCATTCGCCTGGTTGGCAGGCACCACCGTTCCATCCTTTTTATAAACCAGCAGCTCGCCATTTCCATTCACACCCGCCGATCGTAACATATAAAAGTCGCCAATACGGTGCCCTTCCTGCAAACGCTGGATAGTACCGGGCGTACCCGGAGCAGGCAAACCTGCCATATTTTGAAAAGGAGCGCCCTGGTAGATCTTATTGGAGAAGGAAACGAATTTGTTATTATTATAAGCAGTTGTAAATGATATATTATAGCTAAACGCCTTACGTTGTATTACGGCTGCGCTCAGTTGCACTTCAAAGCCGGAGTTTGTCATGGTGCCTACATTCGTGAACGTTTGCGCCTGTGGGTTGGGCGGAAGCGGCACATTATAGTTACCCAGCAGGTCTTTATTCTTACGCACATAATAGTTCAACGAACCCGATAAGCTGCTATTGAATAATTCAAAATCAATACCTGCGTTAAAGTTGATGGCTTTTTCCCAACCCAGGTTGGGGTTAACGTTCTGCGACGGCCCATACACCTGGTAGGTTGTACCATTGAAAGGAAAATATCCGTAACCACCATATAAAAGCAGTGATCGGTAACTGTCAAAATCCTGGTTGCCGGTTACACCGTAATCGGCTCTTAGTTTAAGGTCGTTCAACCAGGGGATCTTATTTTTCAGAAAGCTTTCTTCTGACATGCGCCATGCGGCAGACAACGCAGGGAAGTTACCCCATTTGTTGTCGGCGCCAAATTTTGATGAACCTTCATGCCGGAGGCTTGCGGTAAGAATGTATTTATTATTGAGATCGTAATTTACCCTGCCATAGAATGCTGCCAGGCGGGAATCGTTTTGGGTACTGGACACTGCCCCTTGCCCGTTACCCTGGCCTCCGCCGTTCCAGGTACCTGAGCCCAGGTTGTTCCATAAAAACGTATCAAATGGGAAATCAAAGTTATTGGCACTGAACTGCTGATAATTGAAATAGCTGTACGAATAGCCACCCAACACCTTAATGTGATTTCCCCTGAAGTTGAGCGCGTAATTGACCGTCCATTCCAGGTTCCGCTGATCGTTATCAACCTGTTCCTGGGAGGCAAAGTTGGTCCTGGTCGTTTGCCCGGAATGCACGATGGTTGTAAGGGTCGACGGTCGGAAATTCACGTTCTTGTAGGATGATCTGATGTTCGATATCGTTACTGTTGAATACAGATCTTTTAGGATATTCACCTTCAGGGAGCCCTTCAGATCCAACTCCTTTATCTCTGCTTCGCTTTTAATAAGCCGCGCATTTTCAACCGGGTTGTTTGAGAAAAAACCAGTATTAAGGTAATGATAGCCTGTGCTGTCGTAAACAGGCTGGGTAGGGTTAAGCGTAATAGCGTTGTTAAAGTTCCCCTGATCAGCGTTGCTGGTATGCATGTTCCTGGGCGCAATGCCCAGGGAAACGGTGTAGATATTGCTTTTGGAGGTGTGATTCAGGTTCACCCGGGCGCCATATTCCTTTTTATAAGCACGCAGGTCTATACCATTGGCATTCCGGTAGTCGGCAGAAGCAAAATAATTGTCGTTAGCGGTACCGCCAGAGATCTGTATGGTGTGTTTTTGTGCGTATGCCGTTGGGCGGGTAACAGCTTTCAGCCAGTCGGTATTGGCCCCATAGTCAATACCACGGGCCGGTGTTGCATTAACCCGGTTCTTGCGAAAATCGCTGGCGCTAAGGACATCAGGCGTCATCGTCAGCTTATCAAAGGTGACATAGCCGTTGTAAACCAGTTTTGATTCACCGCTGCCCTTTTTAGTGGTAATAATAATAACACCATTACTACCACGGGTACCATAAATAGCCGATGCGGCACCGCCTTTAAGCACGTCGATCGATTCGATATCGTTTTGGTTGATATTATCAATATTACCACCCGGAACGCCGTTCACAACATATAACGGCCCCAGGCCGGCGCTGCGTGATGATACCCCGCGCAACTGGATGCTCGGCGAGGAATTGGGATCGGCGGTGGCCGTATTGGCAATGGTTAAGCCCGCCACTTTCCCCTGTAAGGCCATTAAGGGATTGTTGCCTGCAACGGTTTTCAGCTCCCTGGCCCCCACATGCGTAATTGCACTCGATACTTCTCTTTTATTCAATGTGCCGTAACCCACACTTACCACCTCTACCCCTTTGAGTTCCTGGATCGATGGCGCCAGCTTAACCAGTAAGGTGCTACTATCGGTTACAGGAACCGTTTGCGTGGCATAGTTAATAGAAGAAAAGATCAGTTCATGGGCAGTTGCGGTCACCATTAACCGGAATGAACCGTTTGCATCGGTGGTGGTGCCGGAGCGGGTTCCCCTGGCCCTAACAGTTACTCCGGATAATGGACCTGAAGTTGTGGAATCAATTACTTTCCCGGTTATCACCCTGTTTTGCGAAAAGGCGGGATAAACCTGGGCGACAATC
>DASUVL010000540.1:0-2182 GCA_036379015.1 Niastella sp. | reverse complement strand
TTTCAGAGAGGCAGATCGTTGTCACTCTCGTAAAAGTCTTTCTTAATAACCATTTCTTGTGCCGGGAACCTGCAGCCATTTCTTCAATTCCCTTTTTGTGCAAATGAAAAATGATGCGGCGACAGAAACGTTTAATAATCGACGTGATCAATGCATCGCGGTAAAATATCTTTCCTGTAGGTACGATCGTAAAATATACCAGGGTGGGTTTGAAGGTAATAAGGATGCGGCAAAGCCTGAAAATAAAACCGACCATGTGAAGCATCTTCAATGGTGTTATCTTCCCAATGTCATCCAGCGTTTGACCAAAATGTAATGGTAAGGTCTTCACATCATACTTTGCTTGCCAATCGGGATTATCTACCGTATACTGGTTCATCACAGTCACACCGTGAATGGGTGGCGGAAGTTGAACTATGAACAGGATCCGAGGTCTCGTCATTCAAATAGTTTTATTTTTCATTAAAGTACTTATCCAAACCAGGCTAATCTTACTATCAGGTAAATAAAGAACTATGAATGGGTGAGTTGGTGCAGATCGGTTGGGGAAAAGGAAAGCGCCCATTTTGGCCGCAGCAGCTATTGGGGGAATAAAAATAAACTGGATAAGGAATGCAGAACAGGTATCACCTGTAAAACAGGGAACAGACCAATGTAGCCAGCGATATGCCCAGGAAATTACTTGTCATATCTAATAATGAAGCAGTTCTTCCGGGCACAAAAGATTGTAAGCCTTCAAAAAGGTAAGAAGATAATAAGACGGCCAGCCAGAAGAAAAACTTATTGCGGCCTTTGCAGAAAATAATATAAAGAAATATGGTGATTACAAAATAGTATCCTCCATGAAAGATCATATCCAGCCACCAATGGTAGTTGGCGCCCATAAAATGCTCAGGATGAAAATTGGGCCATTCACAAAACAAACCGGTCACAGCCAATACTACAACAAACAAGATCAACTTACCTGCTACCTCAAACCGGTACTTGCTTACCTTCGTCACATTTGTCTCAGAATGCATTTTCTTCGCCTTTTATAGTGTTAAAAACGGTCAGGAACATAATTCTAATGTCCAGCCACAGATTCCAATTCTCCATATACCACAGGTCATATTCTACCCGCTTTTTCATTTGATCGAGTGTTTTTGTTTCACCCCTGAAACCACTCACCTGCGCCCAACCGGTAATACCTGGTTTTAAGAACTGGCGTATCATATATTCGTCAATGATCTTTGAATAATCGTCGGTATGCTTCAACATATGGGGTCGTGGACCTACAATACTCATATCGCCTATTAATACATTTAAGAATTGCGGAAATTCATCAAGGCTGGTTCTGCGCAAAAACTCTCCCAGCTTCGTTATACGGGCATCATTCTTTGTAGCCTGTAGCGTATTCGCATTGTCATTTACCCGCATGCTTCTGAACTTAAAGCACCAGAAGCTTTTATTATCCTGTCCGCTTCGTAGTTGCCTGAAAAAGATGGGGCCTTTTGATTCCAGCTTAATGAGCAACCCAATAAGCGGAATTAACCAGGAAAGAATGAATATAGTTACCAGGGAACTGACAACAATGTCGAACAACCGCTTCTTGATCTTATTACCCAGATCATCGAGCGGCTCTTTACGCAATGAAAGTACCGGGATCTCATTCAAATAATCAATAAACACCTGCCGTTTCACATAGGCGCCTATATCGGGCACTATTCTGAAACGGATGCAATTCTGATCGGCTTTTTTGATAAGCCGGTAAATACCCGGATTTTGTTCCGGTACGATCGTAGAATATATTTCCGTAGCGCCATATAGCTTACATACATCCAGCGCGCCATTAATAGTGCCTAAGATGGGATAACGCGACAATTCATGAATATTCTCCAACTCTTCGCAATAACCGATCACCTCTTTATTTACGCCATCTTCTTCGAGGTAATCAACCAGCTTCCGCGACAGATCATTATAACCCAGTATAACAACTTTATGTGAAAAGAAATCTTTCTTTTTAAAATAATGATAAACGGCCAGGTATAAAAACCGGTTACAGGTTAGCAGCAGCGGGATGCCACAGATAATGGTAGCAATAAATAACCGCGATATGATAAAGAAATGGGAGAAGAACAAAAACCCACATATCATGAGTAGCATATAAAGAAAGGCCCGGGTAGACCTGCCTGCAAACAATTCA
>DASUVL010000539.1:0-3536 GCA_036379015.1 Niastella sp. | reverse complement strand
TATGAATGCCCGGGTAGCGCCCACCATTTGCATGGTCTTTATCAGGAAGCGGTTGCTGTACATGGCCAGGCGAATGGTATTATCGATAAGTATAATACTTAAGATACAGAACAGAGCTGCCAGGGAGGCAAATATGATCAGTCCGGCCCGTACCGACGATCCCATTTTTTCAACCACAAAGGCAGGATACTTCACGCTTTCAATCACCAGTTGCCGCTGTTCCAGGTCGGCTTTAATGGCCGCAATGGTATCCTTCTGCACGTACATGTTCTTCAGGTTAAAGTCAATGGAAGCGGGAAGCGGGTTTTCATCCAGCAATTCCTGGAAATCCGTTTCTTCTTTTTCCATCCATTGCTTTTTGGCGGTTTCTTTATCTATGTATTCAACGGTTTTGGTATAGGGACGCGTTTTGATGTATTGCATCAGGCTGTCTACATCTGCCTGGGTAGCACTTCTGCGCAGGTAAACCTGCAGCTTGATGTCCTCCTTCAGTTCTTCGGTATAACGACTGGCATTTAATAACAGCCACCCGAAAACGCCTACAAAAAAGAGTACTATGGTAACCCCCAGGATGGCCATAAAGTAAGATGGTTTGGAACGCTTGGCCGATGCTTTTCCGAATTGCGCCATGTAATATTAGTTTTTGAAGGGATGATAATGCCTCAAAAGAGCGGCAAAAATAACGGTTTTATCCCGGTAAAACGGTTATTATCCGTATTTTTGACATCCTTCTAAACGAATGAAATGGTATAAAAATTTCAGGTGTGCATGACTTTTTAACGTTTCCTCAACGTTTGATTGTCAGGGAGAAAGAAAGGCAGTCCCGACAAGTCGGGACAACGAGGCAAAAAAGGCATCATTAAAGTGTAATTGTTCCCCGCTTAGTCGGGAATCCTGGCTTAGCCGGGAGAAAACGGAAATGGCCATCAGGAAATAAAAATTCAAAACAGAGAACCCAGAAATAAAACTAAGAACCAAGAACTAAGATATGGAATACAACTTCAGGGATATTGAAAAAAAATGGCAGGCACAATGGAAGGCATCAGGCGCCTATAAAGTGAGCAATGATTCCCCGAAACCAAAATTTTATGTGCTGGATATGTTCCCCTACCCAAGCGGGGCCGGCTTACATGTTGGTCATCCGCTGGGTTACATAGCCAGTGATATATACAGTCGCTTTAAACGCTTAAAAGGGTTTAACGTACTGCACCCCATGGGGTACGATGCGTTTGGACTGCCGGCTGAACAATACGCCATCGATCATGGTGTACATCCGGCGGTAAGTACCGACCAGAACATACAAACTTTTCGCCGTCAGCTCGATAATATCGGTTTTTGCTTTGACTGGGACCGGGAGATCCGGACCAGCGATCCGTTATACTATAAATGGACCCAATGGATATTCCTGCAATTGTTCAACAGCTGGTATAACCGCAAGGAAAAAAAGGCCGATAACATCACCAACCTGGTGAAATTTTTTGAACAGGGCGGAAATGCCGGCTTCGAAATTCCCCACGATAAATACCAGATCGCCAAAACCGGGAAGCGTGTATTTACAGCCGCTGAGTGGGCTGCCTTTACAGAGAAAGAACAGCAGGATATTTTGATGGAATACCGCCTGGCCTTTTGCGGCTATGGCGAAGTGAATTGGTGTGAAGCCCTGGGAACTGTATTGGCCAACGATGAAGTGATCAACGGAGTGAGCGAAAGAGGTGGTCATCCGGTGGTAAAGAAAAAATTGCGGCAATGGTACCTGCGCATTACCGAATATGCCGACCGTTTACTGGAAGGCCTGGATCGCATTGATTTCAGCGAATCGATGAAGGAAATGCAAACCAACTGGATCGGTAAAAGCTATGGCGCAGAGATCAGCTTCAAGCTAAAAGATACAAATGACTTGCAGCTTACTGTTTATACTACACGGCCCGACACCATCTTTGGCGTTGACTTTATGGTGATAGCGCCGGAGCATGATTTGATAGAATCCATCACAACGCCTGAACATAAGCAGGCTGTGGAAGACTATATAACATATGTAAAAAGCCGCAGCGAGCGTGAGCGCATGGCTGAGAAAAAGATCAGTGGTGTATTTACAGGCGCCTATGCATTAAACCCGTTCGACGGCCGGGAAATTCCGGTGTGGATCAGTGAATACGTATTGGCTGGTTATGGAACCGGCGCCATCATGGCCGTTCCCTGTGGCGATGAACGTGATCATAAGTTTGCACAACATTTTAATATTCACATTACCAATATCATTGGCAGTCATTACGACGGAAAAGAGGCCAACCCCACCAAAGATGCCAAATTGGAAAATTCCGATTTCTTAAATGGCATAGTAATGCGCAATGCCATGGAAGTGGTGATTCAAAAAATTGAAGAGATGGGCATTGGCGTGCGGAAAGTGAATTTTAAAATGCGCGATGCGGCCTTCAGCCGGCAGCGCTATTGGGGCGAACCGTTTCCCGTTAAATGGAAGAATGGCATTGCATATCCATTATCAGAAAGCGAATTGCCATTGGAGTTACCCCATGTAGACAGTTATAAGCCCGGTCCGGAAGGCGAGGGGCCATTAGCCAACATCGCTGAGTGGACAACCCGCGACCTGGAAACTAATACCATGCCCGGGTATGCCGGCAGCAGCTGGTATTTCTTACGGTATATGGACCCGAATCATGAAACTGACTTCTGCAGCCGTAAAGTCAGTGATTATTGGGGCCAGGTTGATATATATATCGGCGGAACCGAACATGCGGTGGGCCATTTGTTGTACAGCCGCATGTGGACAAAAGCCTTGTTCGACCTTGGTTATATTGGTCATGATGAGCCATATAAAAAACTGGTGAACCAGGGTATGATACAAGGCAGCAGCCGTTTTGTGTATCGTATTCATGGAGCAAACAAATTTGTATCGTTCGGGTTGAAAGATCAATACTCCACCGATGCCATACATGTGGATGTAAACATTGTAGATGGGGTAGAACTGAATGTTTCGGCGTTTAAGAATTGGCGTACGGAATATGAAACGGCAGAGTTTATACTGGAAGATGGTAAATACATATGCGGTACGGAAGTAGAGAAAATGAGCAAGCGCTTGTATAACACCGTAAACCCCGATGATGTGGTGAATAGATACGGCGCCGATACCTTCCGCATGTATGAAATGTTCCTGGGACCCGTTGAGCAAAGTAAGCCCTGGGAAACAAAAGGCATTGAAGGGGTGCATCGCTTTTTGAAAAAACTGTGGCGGTTATTTTATGAGGAATCGAAGGGGAAAGTATGGGATGAAAATAAAGCTACGCCTGCTGAATTAAAAGTATTGCATAAGACCATTAAGAAGATTGAAGAAGATACCGAAAGGTTCTCTTTCAATACCGGCGTAAGCGCCTTCATGGTTTGCGTGAATGACCTGATTGATCTGAAATGTCATAAAAGAGAAATTCTTGAATCGTTATTGATATTGCTTGTGCCGTATGCACCGCATATCAGCGAAGAGTTATGGCATTTGCTGGGCAATACCACCTGTATACTGGATG
>DASUVL010000538.1:0-2485 GCA_036379015.1 Niastella sp. | reverse complement strand
ACAACTTCTCCGAATTCTGGATCAACAGCGGCGGCCCGGGACAAAACCAACCGCTACCCATGGTACTGGGTTTGTTTACAGTCACAAAAAATAACACAACTGCCGTACTATACTGGACCACTTTACAGGAAACCGATACCGATCACTTCGTTATTGAAAGAAGTACAGATGGTATTAACTATGTAAATATTGGCACACTAGCCGCCGGCGGAAATACAACTACCCTTAGCAAATACCAGTTCATTGATAAACAAATGGCAACCGGTATTAATTACTACCGCATCAAAACAATAGATAAAGATGCGAAGTTCTCCCTGTCACCAGTACGTTCACTCAATAACATAAATAATGACTTCACCATTAGCCTGTTGCCTAATCCGGTTAGCAAAGGCGTGGTATATATCAATACTTCCGTAAACTGCCAACGCATTGAAGTACGCGATGCAACGGGCAGACTGATCAAAACAGCTATTGCAAAAGGAACCCAGAACCAACTACCGGTTCAACAACTGACCAAAGGCATGTACTTTATCACAGTTGTAACTGATAGCGGATCAAAAATTGATAAGCTATTTGTAGAATAAGGCGGGGCATTTCATTGAGATAACCGTGTCACAGCCCTGAGCGAAGTCGAAGGGGAGCCGTGGCACGGTTACTTTTTAGCGCCAACAGCACTTCACGCATGAGTCAAAACTTAGAACTATTTTTGCCTTCCAAAAAAGACAAGCATTGAAGCAGAAAGGGGATCCCGGAAACAACAGGAAATCGGCAGGCTGGTTATGGTTTTTAACTGGATTAGGATTTTCAATACTATGGCCTTCTGCAGCGGTAGCTACTAAATTTGGCTTACAGGTTGCTCAACCTTTTGTGATTTGTATTATCCGTTTTTTTATTGCCGGTTTATTAATGCTGTTTATTGCACATGGCATTTTACGTAAACGCCTTCCGCAAAAACACGAATGGAAACAGCTGGCGATATATGGCTTGCTGAACATTTCACTTTATTTGGGTTTGTATGTACTGGCCATGCAACATGTATCTGCCGGTTTAGGCTCCCTGGCCATTGCTACCAATCCGGTTCTCATAAGCCTAATGGCTACGCTTATATTTGGCCACCGTTTACGATTGATTACCATTATCAGCCTGGTTTTATGTATGAGTGGGGTATTGCTGGCAGCATGGCCCCTGTTTAAAAATAGCCATGCTACTCCGGGTGGTATCTCATTACTAATGGTATGTATGGTCATTTATTCGGCTGGTGTTATTTACTTTTCAAAACAGAACTGGGAAAATCTGCATATACTCACCATTAACGGCTGGCAAACCTTGCTGGGCGGATTGTTTTTATTGCCCGTAGCCATCGCCACGTATAATAAAAGTCAAAATATATGGGGTATTAAAATGCTTGCACCCATATTATGGTTGGCCATACCCGTATCTATCGTAGGCGTTCAGTTGTGGTTGTACCTGCTGAAAGACAATGCCGTAAAAGCTTCCTTCTGGCTGTTCCTTTGCCCCGTTGCCGGGTTTGTTATTGCCAGCGTAATGATGCAGGAACCAATCGGTTTATTTACAGTGATCGGTATGCTATTGACTTTAGCAGGCTTGTACCTGGTCCAAAAATATAAATCTGAATAAACTACCGGTTGTTCGTACTACATCATGCGCAATAGATATCATGCTGAGTGTGACCCATTTAATTCCAACAACGGGTATCTGCATAAATTCTTTCCTGATTTCGTAAATGCTCTTCCCGATCCCGTAAGGTCAGTTTGCCTTTTCAAAAGAACTTTGCGCAAGTTCCTTGCGCAAAACAGAAGAAATGGCAACCGGCTTTGTGGGTTGTTTTTGGGGAACAAGTTCTTTAAATGAGTGTACTCAGGTAGATTGACATAAGGGTTTTATTTATACCCGGCAGACAGTGTTCGAATTTCTTTGCTGTTACAGGCTTTTAATGGAACTTCTGGCCGGTTATAAAATATAAGCCTTTACTTGGTTGTATGCATTGGTAGCAGACTAAAATACATCCAGGTGTTAAGGCTCTGATTAGTGGAAGTCCCGATTTATCGGGACTTCTTTATTATATTTTATACAACAAGCAATGACGTTGAAACAGATTTTTGGCAAACTGCATTTATGGTTGGGACTGGCATCAGGGCTCGTGGTATTGATTGTTGCAGGCACCGGCATTCTGCTGGTATTTGAAGATGAGCTGGATGAATGGGCAAATCATGATTTCTATTTTGTATCCGTACCGCAAAATGCACAACGGGTAACCGTTGACAGCATGCTGCATTCGGCAACTGCGTTTAATCCTGCGTTAAAGATCACCCGCATTTATGCAGAAACCCAGGCGCCCGATCACTCGGTAGTGTTCATGGCCAAAAAGGGTAAAACGCAAACCTGGCATATTGCGGTTAATCCGTATACTGGTAAAGTAATTAAAGGACTGAATTATAACAAGCGCTTTTTCGGTGTCGTGCTT
>DASUVL010000537.1:0-2365 GCA_036379015.1 Niastella sp. | reverse complement strand
GTGGCTTGTATTGATTGTGATTTGCTTTCAAATTTTCATAACTAAACAGCCATGAAACAAAAACTTATGTGCATTTTATTCATTGATGATGACGAGCCAACCAACTTCTTAAACAAATTACTTGTTGAAGAAATGAACTGTGCCGAACACGTTCAGGTGGTTACCAGCGGTACAGAAGCCCTGGAATATTTAACCGGTACCGGTTCTTTCAGTAGCAATGGTCATCCCCGGCCCGATCTGATCTTTCTGGATATTAATATGCCGGGTATGGATGGTTGGGAGTTTTTACAACACTATCAAAAGCTTCCTTCTAACCAAAAAGCCAATATTGTGATGGTTATGCTTACCACTTCATTAAACCCCGATGATGAAAGAGCAGCGCAGCAAAATATCCAGATCTCAGGATTCGAAAACAAACCATTGCAACCAGAAGTGATAAAAAAGATACTAAACCAGTTTTTCCCGGAAGTTTGCTAAAGCAGCTGCGATTGTATCTATGAAAGATCCCAATGAAATTCTACTCGAAAATGAAAAGGCATTCAAATCCCTGTTTGAACATGCTACCATTAGTATTTTAGTAACCGACGAAACCGGGGATATTAACCTGGTTAACCCCAATGCCGAAAAACTCTTTGGCTATACAAAGGAAGAGTTAGTTGGAAAACCTATTGAAATATTAATTCCCGAACAATTAAAAGACATACACCACCAATACCGGCAGCAATATTTTAAAGCGCCCAAAGCCCGCCCTATGGGTTTGGGTAAAGACCTGTTTGCCCGCGATAAAAATGGTCGCACCTTCCCGGTTGAGATCAGTTTGGGTTATTATAAACTGGGGGCTAAAAAAATGGCCGTTGCTTTTATAACGGATGTAAGCGAAAGAAAAAAAGCGGAAGAAATTTTACGGTCGAGCGAAGAAACAACCAGGCTCATCATGAACTCCGCCCTCGATGCCATAGTTTGCATTGATACCAATGGTTGCATTACGGTATGGAACCCGCAGGCTGAAAAAATATTCGGCTGGAAAGAGAACGAGGTAAAAGGTCGACGCCTGTCTGAAACCATCATTCCTGAACAATACCGGTCGTTACACGAAGCAGGATTGAAGCGTTATTTAACAACCCGCCAGCAAACTGTTCTAAACAAACTGATCGAAATTACAGCCTTAAACCGCCATGGTAAAGAATTCCCGGTTGAACTAACGATAATACCGATGCGCCAAAAAGATAATGACTTTTTTTGCGCTTTTATCCGCGACATTACCGAACGGCGGGAGGCAGAGGTCCGGCAAAATGAATATGCAGAAAACCTTAAACAAAAGAACACCGAGCTGGAACAATTTGCCTATGTAGCATCGCACGATCTGCAGGAACCATTGCGAACGGTTTCGGGTTTTGTTGAATTGCTGAAACGCCATTATAAAGACCAGGCCGATGAAAGTGTGGCTAAATACATTAACTATATTACGGATGCTTCTGATAGAATGAGACGGTTGGTGCAGGACCTGCTTGATTATTCGCGTCTGGGCCGGCAACGTATTCTTGAACCGATCGACTGCAACCAGGTGGTAGAGGAAGTGTTGTCGGACCTTACCATGTCCATCCAGGAAAGCCAAGCGGTAATAAATATAGATCAGCTCCCTGTTATTTCAGGGTATGCAACTGAGATGAAACAGCTCTTTCAAAACCTGCTTAGTAATTCACTTAAATTCAGAAAACCAGGTGAGCCACCGGTTATTTCCATATCAGTAATACCAAAGGAAGAACACTGGCAATTCAATGTTACGGATAATGGTATTGGTATAGAAGATAAATACTGGGAACGCATTTTTGTGATCTTTCAACGGTTACATACCAAAACGGAATATGAAGGAACCGGCATTGGGCTGGCGCATTGTAAAAAGATAACGGAACTGCACAACGGGAAAATATGGGTAGATTCAGTGCCGGGAGAGGGTTCAATTTTTTACTTTACTATAAGAAAGAGGAATACAGATAAATGGGAAGCGTGAATGGTGAAAGCCAGCCTTGACTCATGTATTCCCTTCAAAATTCAATGTTTAATATTCGATATTTTTACTCTTCCTCATTTTTCTTTTTCTTCAATCTATTCACCGCTTGTTGCACCAGATCCGACTCAAACCCCTTTTGCAGCAGGTAATCGGTAGTTTTAGCCATCTTCACAAACCCGTTCACCCCTTCGCCTTTTATCGAACTCCATTTTTGTTTCGCCAGCTTGTGTAATGTTTTATCATAATCTCCTGCATCCAATGCAGCCAGGGCCTTGTTAATACAATAGGCACTTACCTGCTTTTGCTTCAGAGCATGTTTTATTTTCACCCGCCCCCATTGATTCATGCGAAATT
>DASUVL010000536.1:0-2286 GCA_036379015.1 Niastella sp. | reverse complement strand
TATACGTCCAATAAAAGTTATGTAGCGGTTGTTGACCCAACCATCCCATTGAACGGTGACTACCGTTCTAAGAACTCCGGGGGTTGGACAAACAACGTTACCGCCATTTCCACTATTACAACCGGTGCTGTAACGGGCGTTACTATTACGTCGAGTCCTTCAGGTTATACCAGTGCGCCGGCAGTAACATTTGGAGCAGCACCTTCAGGAGGTACAACAGCTACCGGTACGGCCATTGTTACCAACGGCCTGGTAACGGGCGTAACAATAACCAATCCCGGTTCAGGTTATACAGGCGCCCCATCCGTGAGTTTTTCTACCAGCAATGTTGGCGGCAATTCCATTTGGGAACGATATAATAGTACTAATAAGACCTGGGAAACCGTTGCCCTGGGTACGGGTGCTTCAGGAACCGTTTCTATTTCTACCGGCGATACGGTGGCATTGAACGCGCTGGTTGGTATTACCACTTTAATCATTGATTCAGGCGGGGTGTTTCAAACAGATGGGCAAAACCGGAACTTCCGGATCAAAGGAGATGTGATCAACGCCGGCACTTTTGGCGGCGCCAATACGGATGTTAATAAGATCACCCTGGAGCTGGATGGCACCAATGGAGAATACAACATGCTCGGTAAAGGGGTTTATAATTTTGGCACTATTCGCCCATTAACGGCTGTTCAAAACCTGACAGTAAACATCAATGCTAATATTACATTAAGCGGAAACCTGCAGGCATGGTATGGAAGCGGATCGGCCACCAACTATGGCGGCAATAATGTGATCGTTAACATCGGCAAAGGATATACAGTAAAAGCTAATGTGCTGCATGCTTCATCAACCACCAATACCGCGGCATCTTTCGGTAACTATACCTATAATATAAACGGAACACTTGACCTGAGCAGCAGCACAACACTCACTGGTCTGGTACCACATGCAACTGCAGCAGCAAGTGCTATTACACTAAATGTGAATGGCCAACTCAAAACAGGTACGCTGTTCCGTACGGTAAGCAGTTCACCCGGCGCTTCCGAAGGAAAAGTAGTTTTAACAATAGCAGATTCAGGACTGGTAGATGCAACAAAAGCAACCGCCGGCTTCACTATTGCGCCAAATTATTTTGTAGTAAATGGCAACGGTAGTGTGAAGCGCGCGGTGGGCGCTGGTGCAGTTGTATATCCAATAGGCACTGGAGCGGGTCACTATAGTCCGGTTACCTTAACCAATACAGGTAGTCCTGATAATTTCACAGTAGGCGTGAAAAATAGTTTTGATCATCCTGTACCTGATACCGCCAGAGTTGTAAACAACCAATGGACGATCACAGAAGAAACAGCAGGCGGTAGTAATATAATGGCCAGGTTTGGCTGGATGATTGCCGATCAAGCTGCGGCCTTTGACACGGCTCAGTTATTGGCCGTGATGCAATACGACAGCGCCTGGAAAATAAGCAAGGCTGTGTTGGGCGGAAGCGGAACAGCAACCGACCCCAAAACTGCTACTGTTTCCGGATTAACCAGCCTGTCGGTTTTTGGAGTAACGAATTATACCAAAGCCAACCCCACACTGCATATTGAAAATCCAGTGTACACGTATGATGGCATGCCACATGCAGCAACAGGGTTTGCTTATGGAGTTGGTGGTTCAACAGATACGTTACACCCGGCTGTAACATTTATATATAAAGATTCGGGAAACAATGTTTTAACCAACCTGCCCAGAAATGCAGGCACTTATATAACAACAGCCCTTTTTGCCGGGAACGATTATTACAATCCGGATACAGCTGTTGTAAACTTTGTGATCAGTCCGGCCACATTGATCATAAAAGCGGCCGACGGGCAAAAAGAAGGCGGTACAACTATAGACCTGGGTACAACTGCTTTTGTAACCCAGGGATTGGTTAGCGGCGATTCGGTAACCGGTGTTACGTTACATAGTGAAGGCACATCTATACAGGCAGCGGTGGGTAATTATGCCATCATCCCTGGTAATGCTATTGGCGTTGGTCTTTCCAACTATCAAATTACCTACGAAAATGGAACGTTGGTAGTAACACCGATGCGATGCGGCAAAAACGACAATAAAGTAGTCATCTGTCATAAAGGGAAAGAAATTTGTGTTTCTCCGGAAGATGTAAGCGACCATTTCCGGCATGGCGATTCATATGGCCCATGTAAAAAAACCGAACCCTGCGAAGATGATGAGTGGGAAAACAGCCGGCGCATAAAGATCTATCCCAATCCGGCACATGATTATTTGACGGTGTATGTTAACAATGTG
>DASUVL010000535.1:0-6375 GCA_036379015.1 Niastella sp. | reverse complement strand
GGTAGCTTTATTACGGGTAATGGGTTGAAAAGAGATTATGTCCCCATGAAGGATGTTTCATCGTATGCCAGGTTGTCTTTTATTGCTGCAGAAGATCAATTGTTCCCCGATCATAACGGGTTCGACTGGAAGAGTATTAATAAAGCGATGGAATACAATAAAAAGAAGCCGAACAGGATCAAAGGTGCCTCCACCATCAGCCAACAGGTAGCCAAAAATGTTTTCCTGTGGCAGGGCCGCAGCTGGTTTCGCAAAGGCCTGGAAGTATATTTCACGTTTATGATAGAATTGATGTGGGGTAAAAACCGCATCATGGAAATGTACCTGAATGTTTCCGAAATGGGAACGGGTATTTTTGGAATTGAAGCGGCTGCACAGAATTACTTTAAAAAGCCCGCTAAAAAGCTCAGCCGTCAGGAAGCGGCCATGATTGCATCCTGTATGCCCAATCCAAAAAAATATACAGTAAAGCCATTGTCCCGTTATGTGGCTTCCCGTTATCCCTGGGTTATGCGGCAAATGACCCATCTCCAAAACGACCCCGATATTCAAAAAATATTGCAATAGTTATTGAACGCGCATCTCAAACTCAGTGCTGTTTAAAGTCGGAAATCCAGGCAAAATGGTTCCGATACATATCCTGGCTGTATAATCACCGGCAGATAACCCGGAAGGGATATTAACAGAAAGACGCAGGGAATTACCTGTTAGCTTTTTAACAGTAATGTTGGTATTAATAAAAGTTTTTACATCCCCATCTTCATAAAGCGCTACCCATATTGGCGTTTCACTGTATGCTGGTTGCTGAAAAAGGGTCTTATAGTTTTCCGGAATGGAAACTTTTGTTGTTAACTGTAAAATGTGCGCATCTGAAGTTGAACAGCGGATGCTGGAAAATAATACCCTCGAAAAAGAATAGAAACCTTGCTGTACGCCATCATGTGGAAAAGGCCATCCGTGCGGTGTAAAGATCCGCCTGAAATAATCATTATCCTGCGGCACATCCATATAAACAGCTTTACCAATCAGCGAATCTTCTACCGGCCACATATTAAAATTATTACGGCGATAATAGGGTGAATTCATGGAGAAGGCAGGCAGGCCCGTATAAAACCAGTATTTGGAGGCCCGCTGATAGGTATCGATGAATACAACCGGCAAACCCCCGGCTTTCTTTTGCATAGCGGCTGTCCATGCCCGGTTCCCATGAAACTCATTCCGCTTTATCCATGAAACCGGTGGAAACCACGACATAATATAAAGGCGTATTGCTAATACCAGTAATAATGTAATGGGGATACTCCGGTAAAGCCATTTTGGCAATTGATAGTTTTTAACCAGGTCTCGATGGCTTAATACCATTAAAGGTATAAAGGCCGCTATGGTCCAGTTGGCTTCAACCCTTCCTTTGTACGAACTTATAAGAAAGGCTATATAGATACCTGCCAACGTATATTTCATTGCCCGTTCCAGGCTGGAAACGGGGGTGTACCGGAATGCTGCCCAAAGCAACAACCAACCCATGATGGGTCCGGCAAAACCTATTTGTGCCAGTATATATTCAGTAGTAAAAGCGAACCTGTAATTGGATGCATTTCGTTCGAACAAATGGTATTGAATAGATGGAAAGTTATGCTGATACTGCCAGTACAGGTGAGGGGCAAATAGCAGCAGGCAGACGAAACCCGCCAACCAGGTGTACCGGCTGGTAAATAGTTTCACATTTGATAATAACGTAAATGCAATCACAAGTACACCATGATACTTGCTATATAACATACAGGCCATGCAAATACCCAATAACAGGGAATTAATGGCGTTTGTATTTTGCAGGAAACGCTGATACAGCCAGAAAAAAAGCACAACAAAGAATAACAGGGGTATATCAGGAACCGCCAGGATGCCACCTACCTGTGCTACCGCAATGGAAAGCGCTACGGCATAAAATAATCGATCGTCTTTTTTACAGGTAAGTTGTTGAACAAGAAAAATAGTGGCGGTATTTAAGGCTATGATAAAAATGCGAACGCCCAGCTCGTTATGAAAAATAGCATAACCCGCTTTTATCAATGCTGCTATCATGGGTGGGTGATCAAAATAACCCCAATCTAAGAAACGGGAGTAAACCCAGTAATAGGCTTCATCATCGAATAGTTCTGTATTAGCAGCTTGTGTAATACTTAATAAAACCCATCCGGTATAGAATAGCAAGCGATGATTTTTATGCAGCGCGTTTTGCATATTACAACAACAGAGCAACAATAAAAACTGTTCTACGGAACGAATAAATCGTTTACCGCATGAATGGCTTTTTGTAACCGTTCATCATAATTTCCAGAAATTTCAACCCAGGGAACAGATTGAGTGGTCAGAATGTTTTTGTAGATATTGTATAACTGTAATCGGGGGGCCGGGTCGGGATACTCTCTTAAAATATCCTCTACCCAAGGTAAGTCAATATTGCATAACAGGTATAAATCATATTTTCTTTTTGTAATCTGATCCAGTATCCAGGGATCACATTTTCCGAACACGAATTCTCCCCATACCTTCATTACGTATTGGTCGGTATCAATGAACAACAGTTTTGAATAGATCGCTTTTTCGATATAGCTTTCTTCCAGGGCAAGCTGGCCTTTGGCAATAGTAAGCAGGTCATCATAGGAATAGTTGGTGCCGTGTTGCAGAAGATATTCACGGGCATACTCTGGAACCCAGCTGGTGTTATAGTAATTTGCCAGCTGCTCGCATAATGTACTTTTACCCGTTGACTCAGGACCTATGACAACTACTTTTTTCATCTGAAAGTATTAATTGTGTTTGGCCAGATGCCGACCGGACGGGGGCGAATGCAAGGCCCGTCTTCTCCATTCCAGGAGTCCGAATACAGCCATAACAAGCAGTATAAAATAAAATACACTGCTAAATACATATTGTTTTACAAAGTATAACGGTATAGAGGCTATGTTGGTGGCGATCCACCAGTACCAGCTTTCCACTTTCTTTTTGGCCATCAGCCACATGCCGGTGAAAGCGGTAGCAGAGGCAAATGCATCTGCCCAGGGTATAGTGGCCGATGCGAAAGCATACTTCAGCCAGGTTAAGGCGCTAAAAATGACGATATAAAAAAATGCACAAAATAATAATTGTTGCACCCATTCGCGCCGGTTTGAAAATTGAACAGTTACCACATAATGGTGTTGCTGGTCCTTTTTCAGCCACAGAACCCAGCCGTAAATACTCATGATGGTATAATACAGGTTAACACTCGCTTCTCCATACAGGTGGCCTTCCATACTCAGGAAAATATAGATTACGGTGCTTATGAGGCCAACCGGATACACCAGGATATTTTCAATTCTCGAAAACCATACACTTGCAATACCCGCTATCACTGCAATATATTCGGGTGCCGTGGTGTTGCGCATACCATCGACAAACTGCTGTAAAAATTCTTCGTAGGTCATTTTGTAAAAAAATGCAATATAGCTTATTGAAGATATAATTTGGGCAACCCAATTTTTCCGCACTTTCCTATTGGTTTCCGATATTTGGCCAATAAATACGTTTCAATTGAGTTATTTTACCAATAAGATCGTTTGGATCACCGGCGCCTCTTCGGGCATTGGCGAATCGCTTACCTATGAACTGGCAAAGCAAGGCGCAAAGATCATTATTTCGGCCCGGCGTGAAGAAGAGTTGAAACGTGTACAGCAACAGGCTGGCCATTCAAATATATATGTACTGCCGCTTGACCTGGAAGTGTCTGACACGTTTCCTGCAAAAGTACAGGAAGCGATAGGCGCATTTGCACAGGTTGATATTATGATCCATAACGGGGGTATCAGCCAACGGTCTATGGTAAAGGATACGTTGCCTGCAGTGCAGCGTAAAGTAATGGAGGTTGATTATTTCAGCTACATAGAATTGACCAGGTTGTTATTACCACACATGCAACAGCGAAAAACCGGACATGTAGTTGTGATCAGCAGTGTTATGGGTAAAATAGGAACCCCTATGCGCTCGGCCTATGCAGCTGCAAAGCACGCCCTGCATGGTTTTTTTGATTGTCTGCGGGCTGAGGTGTATAAAGACAATATTCAGGTTACCATCATTATGCCTGGCTATATTAGAACCCAGGTTTCATTAAACGCGGTTACAGCTACAGGAGAGAAACTGAACCAACTGGGTAAAAACATCGGACATGGTTATGAAGCCGGTAAAACGGCCCAACAAATATTGCAGGCAATACAAAAAGGGAAATTTGAAAAATATGTAGGCCGGCCTTTTTCAAAGGAATGGTTGGCTATTCATTTGATGCGGTTGTTTCCCACATTGGCCATTAAAATATTTCGCAACGCAATGCCAGAATAGGATCTAATATCTTTCACAAAAACTTTTCAGGCTTTTCAATCCTTCGGCGAAATGGTGTTTTAGGTTTTTGTGGATCATATAACCCATTAATCGCCCCATGGGATAAGGAAACATACCAGCGTTTTGCCAGGTTACTTTTGTTTCATCATTCCCCCATTCTTCAAAAAGCCAGTTATCGCGGGAGGTAATCTTTATAGGATTGATAAATTCAAAGTCAAAATGAATATGCTTATCATCAATATCACGCAAGGTTAAGCTGCCCGTGCCCAACTTCGTTCCCTTCCACGAATATTTATGCCCCGGCCTTTTAGATAAGCCGGTTATATTAGTTTCACTGCTGCCGCCCTTCTGGTGCCAGGGATTCCATTGAATATGGCTATGAAAATCGGCCACTTTATCCATTACGAAAGCACACGGCCTTTTTATAATGGCAGATTTCTCAATAAAATACCCGTCTGGTAAAAACAAGGCGATTATCAACAGTAGCACTATAACTACCACTAACGCTCCTAAAATATACAGAAAGGTCATAAACCTGCTGTTTTGTTGAATTTACTGCATTCCTGCAATACAGCCAAGGAGGTTTATTAATTTACCAGGTAAATGGTTAAAAGTCGAACCGGATAGTTGCAGTTGCATAAAAAAGGTTGTCTGCTTTTTGGGAATCAGCACCATTAGTTGTAACTACATTTTGAGGTATTACATAAGCGGGCGTGAGAATGATATTCATTTTGCCAATGCCATATATAACAGGACAGGAAAGCTCATACGATAATATGCTAAACCTGCTGCTGCTTTGGGTTACCGCTTGTTCACCTACCGGTATGATCAGGAAACGTTTTTCCTGCATCCAGGTTTTGGTAAAGCGTTGGGTGCCAAAATAGCCATAGGCGGAAGGGGTGATCACAATAACCCCTCTTTTACCAACCGAATCGAAACGAAAAGAATGATCCAACCCCGCATAAGCGCCAAAATCAATTTGATTGCTGAATTTCGCATCGGCCCCACCGTATAGCGCAATCACTTTATTTTTGTTGGCCAGGTTTATACCGGCCTGCTCTTTTACTACCGACTGCACCAGGCTTACATCCGCATTATAAAAAAAGCGGGTGCCAAAAATATTTCCTTTCCAATTCCCTTTTTTGTTTTTGAACTTATACCCTGCCTCTACAGTAGTGGCTGCATAAGATGCGGTAATTGCATTATTGATGAATATAAAATTGGTGAACAGGTACAGACCATTGTTTAAAGTGATGCCGGCAAAAGGATAAATACCCTGGCTTTTTAAGCTGTCTGTACGGCCATAATAATTTAGGGCAGAATTAAAGGCTACCCCCGTGGTAAAGGTTACTTTCTTTTTGGGAGGCGTAGAATCGGCCTGTTGTGCCTGTAAGTTCATGCAAACTAAAGCAAGTGGAAAAAGGGCAATTACTTTTTTCATCTGAAAATATTTATTGTCTTTTAGCCAGATGTCCGTCCGCCTGCCCGAATGAATTCATTCAGGTGGGGATGACCAGTCGGACTGGGAATTTATCCTTACAAGTCGGGACAAAATTTTCATAACCCTGTATATAATAATGAAAATTTTGTCTCGGACATTTCATAAGCTAATTTGTAAGTGCAGGTTGAAATAACCTTCCCGGCGTTGAACCGGGAAGGCATGTTCTAATGAATGATGGCCTATTATTGCTTGCTTGTTTTTACTGCTGTTGCGCTATTTGTTTCTGTTGAAGTTGAAATACCTGCATTGGTATTTGACGCGGTTTCTTTAACTGCCCCGGTCGTGTTGGTAGTAGTTGATTTCACCTTGCCGGCCGTTTGCTGCGTTTTTGCCATGGCAGCCCCTTTTGTTTGCTGAACTTTTTCGATAGCAGCGCCGCTTGATTGTTCAGTTGCCTGACTATTGGTGTTGCTGCTCACGTTAACTTGTTTATCAGTGCCCGCCGATACGCCCAGGTTATTATCGCTGTTGATTGTAGCTGCTTTTGTGGCAGTACTGCT
>DASUVL010000534.1:0-5182 GCA_036379015.1 Niastella sp. | reverse complement strand
TTTTCGAGGTTGAAATATACCATTGATAAAATGGGTGTTGAAGCTTTCAAAGCGGAGTTGGAAAAACGTTGCGGGTTTAAACTGGAAGAACCCAAGCCGTATACCTTTACAAGAAGGCAGGATGATTATGGCTGGCATAAGAACCATGAAGGAAAATGGTATTTTACTGCGTTTGTTGAAAATGGCCGGGTGCTCGATGACGAACAGATTGCTTTAAAGACAGCATTTCTGGAGGTGGCAAAAACCGGAAAAGCCAATTTCAGGTTCACCTGTAATCAGAATGTAATTATAAGCGATATAGCGCCGAAGGATAAGAAAGCAGTAGAAAAGATCTTACAGGATTTTGGCGTTATTGCGCATACCGATAAAGCCGGTGCTGTTCGGAAAAGCGCTATCGCCTGTGTATCATTCAATACCTGCCCGCTGGCATTGGCCGAAGCACAACGCTATCTGCCATCGCTCATCACTAAAATTGAACCTATTTTAGCGAAGCACAATTTGCAGGATGATGAAATTTCGTTGCGTATGACCGGTTGCCCCAATGGTTGCGGACGGCCTTATGTAGCCGAGATCGGATTTGTGGGTACTGCTTATGGTCGTTATAATTTGCACCTGGGTGGCGACCGCGAAGGTTTCCGTTTAAATAAAAAGTATAAAGAAAATATCGACGAGCCTGCAATTTTGAAAGAGCTGGATGAACTGTTTGAGCGTTATAGCAAGAACAGAAAGTCGGGCGAAACTTTTGGCGATTTTGCAGTTCGGGAGAAGTTGGTAACGTTTTAAATAATGCTGACTGGCATGTCAACAGAACAAAATATACCGGTAAAACAAACAACTGGCGCTTCCGGAGACCAGGGCGGTAACCTTTTATTTCCTGTTTTTTTAAAGCTGGAAGAATTAAAGGTATTGCTGATAGGAGGCGGTAAAGTAGGCACAGAAAAATTATCAGCATTGCTTGGTAATTCACCTGCTGCACCGGTTACTGTTGTCGCTATCCACATTTCCGATGAAGTACGGAAACTGGCAAAACATCATCCCAACGTTACTTTGCATGAACGCGCTTTCGAACAGGCTGATCTTGACAATAAAGACCTGGTTATAATTGCGGTCAACGAAAAGGAAACAAGCCTGGCCATCAGGGCGGCAGCCAAAGAGAAAAAGATCCTGGTAAACGTAGCCGATACACCGGAGCAATGTGATTTTTACCTGAGCTCTATTGTGCAGAAGGGCAACCTGAAAATTGCCATATCCACTAATGGTAAATCACCTACGGCTGCCAAACGCATAAAAGAAGTATTGAACCATGCGTTACCGCCTGAGCTTGACGACATGATCAATAACCTGCACGCAGTTAGAAATAAACTGAATGGCAATTTTGAATACAAAGTAAAACGGCTGAATGAACTCACCCGTATACTTGTAGAAAAAGATAATGTTGAACGGGAAAGACGCTGGCGCAAGATCGCTACGTATTCTCTGATCGCGTTCGGACTGATGCTCATCGGTCACTTTATATTCTCCTATTTACCATTTCAACGGATTGCCGATGATACAGTGAAATGGTATCACCAACTGGATAAAAACTTCCATTGGATGTTGCTGGCCGGTTTTCTGGCGCAGCTGGTTGATGGTGCCCTGGGAATGGGCTATGGCGTTACGAGCGCTACCATTCTATTAACGGCAGGTGTTAGTCCGGCTGCTATGAGTGGAAGTATTCACACGGCTGAAATGTTTGCCAGTGGTGCATCGGGTTACAGCCACTATAAATTTGGGAACGTAAACAAAAAGCTGTTCAAGGCATTGGTAATACCAGGCGTATTGGGCGCTATACTGGGCGCCATACTGCTATCGAAATATGGCGATACCCATACTCCCTATTTACGGCCAATTATTGCCAGCTATACCATGTTGCTGGGTCTTCGTATACTTTGGAACGCCTTTAAGAGTGAGCAGAAAAAAAAGAAATTTAAACATTACGGCTGGCTGGCCGGTTTTGGTGGTTTCCTCGATTCATTTGGCGGCGGCGGCTGGGGGCCTATTGTAACAACAACCCTCATCACCAAGGGCCGGAGCCCGCGTTTTGTAATAGGGTCGGTAAGCCTTACCGAGTTCTTCGTTACCCTGGCCAGTGCTTTTACCTTCTTTACCATGCTGGGGGTAACACACTGGCAGGTGATTGTAGCGCTGGTTATAGGAGGGTTACTGGCTGCGCCTTTGGCGGCAAAAATGGCCGGTAAATTGCCTCGTAAAACGTCCCTGATCTTATTAGGTATATTGGTAATATTCTGGAGCCTGAAAATCATAGTTAAGATCTTTTAATAGCATCCCGGCGCGCAAAAAAAAGTGGCCGGGATTTAAAATAGTTTTTAGTCCATTAAAATAATGGACTATATTTGCCACGACAGAATCCTGACTTTTACCGGCCAGGATTTTTAATAACTTTTAAGTCTAGTACATTTATAGACTAATTGAGAGTCTACCACCCGGCGTTATTAATCCGGGTTTTAATATGAACCTTTAGTCTATTAAATTAATGCACTATTGATCAGGCATAATTAAATGAATGAATATGAAAACAGCAAATCCATCAGGCTGGATGCTTGTAACCAAAATCTTGTACAATGGCCTTTTAGCACAAAAAAACCGGCATCAAAAATTGAAATATGGCGTGTTGGCGTCAGTAGCCCTTTTTATGTGCACCACCGCTTTTTCTCAAACAGTAGCCCTTATTGAAATTTCAGGGCAGGTGATCAACCAGGAAAAAAATGAACCTTTACCCGATGTAAGTGTGCAGATCAAAGGATCGGTAACCGGTACTATAACCGACAATACCGGAGGTTTTCTACTTCGTACAAAACAAAAATTACCCTTTACGCTGGTTTTTAGTTCTGTAGGCTTTAAAGCGCAGGAGCTGGAAGTAAAAAGCCTGGGCTCCAAATTGCAAGTGGCCATGGTAACCCAAACTGTGTTGGGGAATGAAGTGGTAGTAACCGCTTCGCGCGTACCTGAAAGCATACTTAAATCACCGGTGGCCATTGAAAAGCTCGATATCAGGGCTATTCGCGAAACACCGGCGCCCAACTTTTATGATGCCCTTGAAAATGTAAAGGGTGTACAAATGACAACCTCCAGTTTAACATTTAAAGTGCCCAATACCCGTGGATTTAATATTCCGAATAACTTCCGTTTTATGCAGCTGGTAGATGGGGTAGATATGCAGGCAGCTACACTGGGTGTACCGCTGGGAAATGCCATTGGACCCACTGAACTGGATATTCAAAGCGTGGAAATAACGCCTGGCGCTGCTTCCGCTTTATATGGTATGAATGCGATTAACGGTATGGCCAACCTGCTTACCAAAAACCCGTTCAACAACCAGGGCTTGAGCCTTTATCATAAAACAGGTGTTAATCATGTTGACAATAAAGATCATACTGCTGCCTTATTAACTGAATCGGCCATCAGGTATGCCAAAGCATTCAATAACAAGTTTGCATTTAAAGTAAACTTCGGTTACATGCAGGGCATTGACTGGCGTTCCAATACCCGCCTCGATCAAAACCCGAATAACCTGAAAAGCGCTAACCCCAATTTCCCTTCCCTGGATGGTGAAAATAATGTCGCTTTCGACGGCTGGAATAAATATGGTGATGATGCGCTGGCAGGAAGTAATACTTCTTCTATCAGCGGTTTAACTATTGATGGTAAAACCAACCAAACGTTGCGTGTAGTAAGATCAGGCTATTGGGAAACAGACCTGGTAAGTCCTAAAGTAAGCAACCTGAAATTTGATGCCGCATTGCATTACCGCCTCACCGAAAATGCAGAGCTCTCTTATTCTTATCGCATCGGTAAAATGGATGGCGTATTTCAACGCGGAAACAAGATCCGCCTGGATGATGTAAAAGTGCAAAACCATCACCTGGAATTGAAAGGTCATGATTACGTAATTCGCAGTTACATGTCTATTGAAAATACAGGTAACTCATACAATGTAAAACCGCTGGCCGATAATATGGATTTATACAGCGGCGGTTCAAGTACTGCATGGGCTACAAAATACAAGAATGCGCTTAATGAGTATGTAACCAATAATGGTGCATTAACATCGGCTAACCTGGCAGCTGCGAATGCATTCGCCCGTGACAAGGCCGATGCTGGTCGTGTTGAACCTGGTACGCCTGAGTTTGATGCCTTGAAGAATACGATTATCAAGATCAATAACTGGGATATTAAATCAAGCACCATTCCTGATGCACCTGTAACTGGTGGTGCGGCGCTGAGACAAAAAAGCCGTATGTATCATACCGAAGCACAATGGGATTTGTCGAAATACACGAAGGTCGTTGACCTGCTGGTAGGTGGCGATGCCCGTATTTATGAGATCATTCCTGATGGAAATAACTTCGTTGACTTTGGCCGTCCTATTGCAGATAGGAACAAACCTGTGATGGTGGATGGTAAAGTGCCCGATAGCAGTGATTTCGGAAGTAATATATACTACAAAAAGTTCGGTGGCTTTGCACAGGTTACCAAAACCTTTTTCAAAGAGAAGCTGAAATTGTTTGGGTCATTACGCTACGATTACAATCCGGAATTTGATCCCAAATTCACACCCCGTCTTGCTGCGGTGTATACAGCCAACGAACGGCATAATTTCCGCTTCACCTTTCAACAGGGATACCGTTTCCCGGCTTTGTTTGAAGCATTATCATATGTTAATAACGGCCGCGTAAAACGCGTGGGTAGTTTATCTTATATCAATGAAGGATTGGGTTATCTCGAGAACAGCTATACCCAGGCTTCTGTGGTAAACTATAATGCAACAGTTGCCGCTGCTGGTAATACAGATGCTGCAGGGTTGGCCAATCGCGATATGCTGGTAGTGGCTAATTTGCCAAAAGCACGTCCTGAACAGATCACTTCATTTGAGGTAGGCTATAAAAGCGTGTTGCTGAACAACACCCTGATCATTGATGTAGATGCCTATACAAACAAATACGATGGGTTCCTGGGTCAGGTGCAGGTGTTTGTACCCATAGGAGAAACAGTAGGTTCCGATGCCGCTGTGATCTCGATGCTCGACCGCAACCGCGATGTAACAACTGCAAGCGGAAGCAATAGCGCGAGTAAAGGGCAGGAGCGCTACCGCGTATATACCAATGCAAAGAATACCTACACC
>DASUVL010000533.1:0-4818 GCA_036379015.1 Niastella sp. | reverse complement strand
GATGCCGGCCCCAATACACGTTCGGCACAGGACGGTCTTGTATGGAGCGCCCTTCGTTTTAACCCGGCCATTCCCGTTAAAAAAGACGATGGCACCTGGGGCAGCTCAAAGGCCGATAACGAACTGGGCGACATTAATAACCCGGTGTTCACAGCTGCCAACATCGACCAGTCGAACAGAAATTCACGCGTGCTGGCCAATGCTTATGCCGAAATAGAAATTGTAAAGAACCTGAAGTTCAGGGCTAATTTCGGCTTCGACCAAACGCTGACCAACTATTTTAATTTTTCCGTGGCCACTCCCGATCAAACAAGGGTAAACTCACTGGCCATATTAACGCAAACATCTACGAAAAAAACTTCCTTACTCGAAGAATATTACCTTACGTGGGACGGCAAGTTTGGCAAAGACCATAATCTTTCCGTAGTAGGCGGTTATTCGTCGCAGAACCTGAAAAGCAACTGGTTCACGGCCGAACGCCGGGGGTACGACAATGCCAACCCCGATCAGCGGGTATTAAATAGCGGTAGTAGCGGTAACCAGTTTTCGAGCGGCAATAACTATCCCGACGAAGGGCTGGTTTCTTATTTCGCGCGGGCCAACTATGGGTTTAAAGGAAAATACCTGTTAACGGCCACCATGCGCGCCGATGGATCGAGCAAATTTCCAAAGGGTAACCAGTGGGGCTACTTCCCTGCCTTTTCGGCCGGCTGGCGCATTTCGGATGAAAACTTCTTCAAAGACAATGTTTCTATCATCAACACATTAAAGATCACCGGCGGCTGGGGCCAGCTGGGTAACCAAAACGTTCCCGCTTATCAATACCTCGGTATTATAACACGCGGCGGATCAGGCTCCATTTATGCGTTTGGTACCGGCACCAATGTAGTCGACGGTGCTTTTATTACCAGTCTTGGCAATCCTGATATTACCTGGGAAAGAGCTGAAATGACCAACATTAGCCTTGAATTTGCTGCTTTAAATAATAAGTTAACCGGTACCGTTACCTGGTTCAACAAAAACACCAAAGATATGCTGATCCCCTACCCGCTGGTTGAAACCTATGGCGCCGGAAATGGCTACGTACCCGGCGGTGTAGTGATAGTTCCCAATCAAAACATCGGCACTTTAAATAACAAAGGTGTTGAAGTAGAATTGGGTTACCAGGATAAAGCAGGTGAAGTGGGTTACTCTATTAGTGTAAATGCAGCCTTCATTAAAAATAAAGTGACCAAACTGTATGGCAATAATAAAGACTATATAGGTTCTGCTTTTTATGGTCGTCAGTCGCTCGAAACTTCCCGTACTTACGAAGGCCAACCCATTGCGTCGTATTACGGATTTAAAACCGGCGGTTTGTATCAGAACCAGAGCGACATTGATAAAGATCCCAATATTACCAACGATCCCAACAAAGCGAATATTAAACCCGGTGATGTAAGATTTCTCGATCAGAACGGCGATGGTGTTATTGACGATAAAGACCGCGCAAATCTCGGCGATCCCAATCCACGTGCTACTTATGGTATCAACGGCAGCGCCTGGTACAAAGGCTTTGATGTCAGCTTTTCTTTTTCGGGTGTAATGGGTGTTGACCTGTACAATGCCGATCGCATGGCCGGCCTGGATGGCACACAGGTATTTAACATGTACCAGGAGGCATTGGGCCGCTGGCATGGCGAAGGCACCAGCAACAGCATTCCACGCTTAAGCCGAGACAACGCCAACCAAAACAACAGGTCGAGCGATCTATGGATCGAAAAAGGAAATTATCTGGCCCTTAAAAACATTTCATTAGGATATACTTTTCGTAAACTAAAAATAGCCGACGCATCATTACCCGACACCAGGGTGTATGTAAGTTGCTACAATGTATTCATACTTACTCCGTACAACGGTTATACACCAGAGTTGGGCTATACCGATGGCAACAGACAAAGAGGGGTTGATGTGGCGCAATACCCGCCTTCGAGAACATTGATGATAGGCGCCTCTTTTAATTTTTAGTTTTAAAACAACAGCATTATGAAACTTAATCTGGTATATATATTTTTTACAGGCTGCATACTATTTATTCTGGTAGCAGGATGTATAAAACACCCGTTGGATAGCGATCCCACCGGTTCTTATACAACAGCCAACTACTGGCGTAATCAAAGCGATGTAATTGCCGGCGTTAATGGTATATACAATGTGCTTACCCAGGAAGAAGGTGTAGGCCATAACAATTATGCATTCGACGATGCAGGCGACGATATTTCGGTCGACGGCGATCACCCTGATTTTTGGGAAATAGAACGGTTCACGGCAACGCCTACAACCTATCAGCTGCGTCCTACCTGGTCATGGTCGTACGAACAGATAGCCCGGGCCAACAATGCCATCCTGTATATTCCCAAAGTGCCCACGATGGACGAAGCCATTCGCAACAGGTCGTTGGGTGAAGCCTACTTTTTACGCGCTTACGGGTATTATATCCTGAATCAGTTATTTGGCAGTGTGCCTTTGATACTTGAAAACAATGTTGCCGCCGGCAACTACAACGTTCCCAGGGACTCCATTACCAACGTGCGCGCACAGATTGAAGCCGATCTGATAAAAGCGGCCAACCTGTTGCCCGAAACATACGGCGATGAAGATAAAGGACGCGTGCATAAAGGTGCTGCCTGGGGCATGCTTTGCAAGTTGTACATGATGCAGGACAACGTAGATAAGGCCATTGAATACGGATCAAAAGTGATCACCAATTCAAATTACGCACTGGCCGCCAGCTACCGCGATAACTTTACGCTCGGAAGCCAGGAAAGCAATTCGGAAATTCTTTTTGCCGTATGGAATAAAAACAATTTCAACAACGCTCCTATTAATATTTACTTCACGCCACGTGCATGGAACGGATGGGGCTTTCATCATCCCACCCAAAACTTTGCCGATGAGTTTGAAACAGCCGATTCGATCCGTAAAAAAACCACATTGCTCGAAGTAGGTGATTCAATTCCCAATCAAACCACACTGATCGAAATAACCGACAAAGATGCTTACCAGATGTTTACCGGTAAAATAGGTCAGTCAACAGGAAGAATGTTGCCGAGCAATTCGCTTGAAACCGGGTATAACCTCAGAAAATATACGGCTTATAACCCCGATGGTTCGGGTAGTTTGGATGGCGATCTAAAACAACCCCTGTTACGTACTGCCGATATTTATTTATTGGTGGCCGAAGCCAAGATCAGAAAGAGTGGCGCCGGCGCCGGTGATGCCGAAATAAATGTAGTTAGAAAAAGAGCAGGACTTGTGAGTATTACCGGTGCAGGTATAAAACAACTGATACATGAAAGGCGTGTTGAACTGGGTGGAGAAAATGTACGCTTTCAGGACCTGTTGCGCTGGGATAAAGCAAAGCTGATAAACCTGGATACCATTTTCAACAAACCCAAAAAAGCATCTCCGTTGCAACCGTATAATGGAGCTGTAGTGGTACCGGCGCGTGTGTTTCAGCGGCCAAAGAACTATTATGTGCCCATTCCGCAGGTGGTGATCGATGAAAGCAAGGGCGTAATAACACAGAACCCGAATTATTAACCAATAAGCAATTGGCATAAGTAAACATGGTGCCATTGTTAATTGTCCATTGCCTATTGGTTATAAAGTGTTATTCCTTCGTTTGGTTTAGTTTCGGTCCGGTGATCCGGATCGGAACTTTTTCACATTGAAATGTTTTGTAACTATGAAGTATTGGTTTGTTTCTTTATTGGGAGTTTTTCTATTTGCCCAAACCGCCCTTTCACAGTTAAATAGATCAGCCGTTACCGCCTTTGTTCAGCGCATAGTAAAAGACAGATCTTCTTCTTTTATTATTGAAGCAATACCACAACAGAATGGCAAAGATGTATTTGAACTCGAAAGCCGCAAAGGCAAAATTGTATTACGAGGTAATAATGGGTTGTCTGTTGCTTCTGCCCTGAACTATTACCTGCAACAATATTGTAATTGCCACATAAGCTGGAATGGCACTAACCTGCATTTGCCCTCTCCCTTGCCCCTGGTTACAAAAAAAGTTCATAAAGTCACTCCTTATAAATACAGGTATTATCTCAATTACTGCACCTTTCAATATTCAATGGCCTGGTGGGACTGGGAACGGTGGCAACAGGAAATTGACTGGATGGCGCTCAATGGGATCAACATGCCGCTGGCCCTTACCGGTGAAGAATCTATCTGGCAACAGGTATATAAAAAAATGGGCTTTACAGATAATGAGCTGGCCGATTTTTTCACCGGCCCTGCTTATTTTTCCTGGTTGTGGATGGGTAATATCGATGGATGGAACGGCCCGTTGCCACAACACTGGATGGACCGGCAAAAAGAATTGCAAAAGCAAATACTGGAAAGAGAACGCAGTTTTGGAATGAAACCGGTATTACCTGCGTTTACCGGTCATGTACCTACATCGTTCAATCAGAAATTTCCTAATGCGAAAATAAAAAAGACCAACTGGGGAGCAGGTTTTCGGGATGTATATATTTTAGATCCTGCTGATGACATGTTTGAAAGTGTTGGCAAACAATTTATCGAGGCACAAACAGCAGTGTATGGTACCGATCATTTTTATAGTGCGGATACGTTTAATGAGAACGTACCGCCAACAAAGGACTCTGCCTTTTTGGATGCCATGAGTAAAAAAGTATTTCAATCCATGGCCGACGCCGATCCTGCTGCGGTATGGGTAATGCAGGGATGGATGTTTCATTATAATTCCGATTACTGGCAGCCTGTACAAATTAAGGCCTTGCTCAATGCGGTTCCTGATGATCATAT
>DASUVL010000532.1:0-2824 GCA_036379015.1 Niastella sp. | reverse complement strand
CTGAATTATGCAACGAAAGATAGTCCGGGCCAGGATGGCCAGCATCCGCATACGCAGCTATACAAAACCATCAATTTCACTGCAAATGAAGGCAGCCAATGGGATTGGAGCTGGAAATTCGATAAAACCTATATGCCACAGGGAAGTGTAGCAGATTTTTGGGTATCGTTACGTGGCAGTGATCCGGCGTATACGGTGAATTATCAAAAACATTAAAACAGTTTACAGTTGATGACCTGTCAGGTTCGCCATCGTAATTCAAAGACACAGTTGGCTAACGCGATCCTGACAGGTCATGTTGAAAGAACCAGACCTGTCAGGTGCAATTCATCCAACTAAACAGGTCAGACCCAATGATGCACCTTACAGGTCACAGGTCAACCGAAGAACAAAAAAGAATTCTATGAAAAATAAATGGCTCTTCATTATTACAGGCTTATTGATTACAGCAACGCTTGCCTCGTGCCTGAAACAGAAAGAGGATAATCCTGCCCCGCCACCGGGAGGAGGATCAGTTGCCTACGACTGGTCAGCCGTTGCAGATTCTGCATCCCGGTCGTTAAATTACTTCTGGTCTGCATCCGGCTTGTATTTTACCAGTACTAATAACAGTAGCGACTGGTCGCAATACTGGCCCAATGCCCATGGCCTGGACGTATTAACAGATGCGTACCTGCGAACATCTGCTGCTGCTTCTGTAAAAGCGCAAATGGATGCTTTACTAACAGGCATGAAGACAAAAAATGGAAATACCTGGCTGAACTATTATTATGATGATATGGAATGGATGGGCCTTGCCTGTTTGCGTGCTTATGAAGCAACCAACGACGTTGCGTATAAGAACATCACAGATATTGTATGGAGCGATATTAAGAACGGGTGGAGCACCGATTTGGGTGGCGGTATCTGGTGGCGTAAAGACAATCCTTCTAAAAATGCACCCTCAAATATGCCTGCCGCTATTCTGGCTGCCCGTTTATATAAAAAATTCAACAGGCCCGAAGACCTGCAATGGGCAAAGCAGATCTATGACTGGCAAAAATCAGTATTATACGATAATACGAGTGGATTAGTATATGATAACATTGATAAGCAAGGAACGAAAAATACTTCCTGGAAGTTCACCTATAACCAGGGAACATTTTTGGGGGCAGCGCTGGAATTATACAAGATCACCGGTAATTCAGGATATCTTGCAGACGCGTTAAAAGCAGCAGATTATACAGTGAGCAGCGGTTTTTTAACCTCGAATGGAAATTTAAAAGATGAAGGAGGCGGAGACGGCGGGTTATTTAAAGGTATTTTTGTACGGTATTTTACCAGGTTGATCATAGATGGCGGAATAGATGATGGAAAGAAAACAACGTATCTGAATTTTATGACGGCCAATGCTAAAAATTTATGGAGTAAAGGCGCCATTAAAAGCCCGGTTCTTTTTGGTAGTACCTGGGATAAAGCACCTGGCAGTACGGTTGATTTCACTGTACAATTGAGTGGGATCATGCTGTTGGAAGCCATGGCAGAACTAAAAAAACTGAACCTGGTTAATTAATTGTAACATGCACCTATGGTTATACAAAAAAGGATAATATGTTTTTTGCTGGTAAGCTGTTTTTGTTCTGTTCATGCGCAAGAGTCGGCGTCAACCTATGAGTACAGGGTAAAACTGATCTACAAAAATATTTACCGTTTTTTTTACGATAGCAGCGCCCGCCTTTTTATAGAAACGAACAATATAAAAAGCAACGAAAGGCCGCACGCTTATCTATGGCCACTTTGTGCTTTTATTCAGGCTGCTAATGACATGGAGCAGTTGCAACCTGACAAAAAATATATGCAACCGGTTGTGAAAGCGATTGGTGCATATAGAAGTAATAAACCGCCCGTTCCGGGATATGATTCGTATGTAGTAAAAGAGGGTGGGGGTGATCGCTTTTATGATGATAACCAGTGGATAGCCATCGCTTATTTGGACGCGTACAAACGAACGGGCAATAAACAGTTTTGGGAAGATGCCCAGGAGATATATCGCTTTATGATGAGTGGGTATGATACCGTAAGCGGTGGTGGCTTATACTGGAAAGAAAATGACAAGACCACCAAAAATACCTGTTCAAACGGACCTGGTATCCTGATAGCGCTGCGCTTATACCAGGCTACAAAGGAAAAGACATATCTCGATACAGCAGTACTTTTATATGAATGGACCAATAAATACCTGTTGGCTCCGCAGGGCGTGTATTACGATAATATTAAATTACCCGGCCTCCACATTGATAAACGTTTTTACACCTACAATGCCGGCACCATGCTGCAAAGCAATGTATTGTTGTACAGGATTACTCAAAATAAAAAATACCTGCAGGAAGCACAACGCCAGGCCAGTGCAAGCTTAGCTACATTTTACAAAGACGGCCGCTTTCCGTCTAATTATTGGTTTAATGCAGTATTGTTACGGGGGTATATAGAATTATACCAGGTTGATGGAAATAAAAAGTATATCCAGGCCATGATAGATGATCTCAATAAAAAATGGCTAACCGATCTGGATCAAAACAATCTGGCAGGTCCGGAAAAAGTAAAAAAGCTATTAGATCAGGCAGGCTTACTGGAAATGGTAGCACGGATTGCGTTTTTGCAGAAGAATGGGTTTTAATGATCTTACACAAAGCATGCATACGGTGGTTAAGCCAAAACCTGGCACCAGGGCACCTTTTGGATAAGTTCGGAAAACACTTTATTCAAAAGGTGTCTTTGCTTTATCTTCTTTCTCCAATTTGTTGGCGCCACATAGAATAATATAATCCTCGTTGTTGTAACAATA
>DASUVL010000531.1:0-3863 GCA_036379015.1 Niastella sp. | reverse complement strand
AATACACTGGGGCGATAAGACCATTAAATACTACTTCCGTTTTGAAGGCCAAAGTCATCATGCGGGTGAATACCAGAACTACCTGGAATATTTTGCAGACAGCATCACCAATAACACAACAGCGTATCCTGATCTTAAAGAAGGTATTGGTACGATTGCTTTGCTGCAGGCAATGGAAAAATCATTGGAAACGGAGATGCCGGTAAAGGTGAGTGAGATTTTGAAGATGCATGGATTATACCCCCCAGCCCCCTAAAGGGGGCGTATTTACGTTGCAAGTTAATATGACTGTATTCGCCTGCAGCGGTATTCACCATTGACCATTGACCATTCACGATTAAAATTCAACGATGAAGGCCATATACAAGCTTTTACAACCCGTCGATTTTGTTATTGTTGGGATTTACCTGATTCTCCTGATCGCAATAGCCTATTGGGTAAGTTTCGTGCAAAAAAAGAACAAAGAACAAAACCTTTTCCTGGCAGATAAGTCGCTGGGCTGGGCCAGTATCGGTTTTACCATGTGGGGTACCAATGTAGGCCCTTCCATGTTGGTGGCCTCAGCCAGTAGCGGTTATTTATCGGGTATAGCGTCTGGTAATTATGCCTGGTATGCATTTGTGTTCATATTGATGCTGGCCGTGGTATTTGCACCCCGTTACCTGGGCGCCAATGTCTCAACCCTACCGGAGTTTCTGGGAAAACGGTTTGGGGACAATACCCGGAACATCCTGGCCTGGTATACCCTGATCACAATATTAATTTCCTGGTTGTCGCTGGGCTTGTTTGCCGGTGGCGTTTTGATCAGGCAATTGCTGGGATTGGAAATGTGGTTGTCGGTGATCATCATGGTGGTGGTATCTACCTTGTTTGTAATAGCAGGTGGTTTAAAAACCATTGCCTATACCAGCGTATTTCAAATGTTGTTGTTGATCGCGGTATCCCTGATCCTCGTGTTACTCGGGGTTTCAAAAGCGGGCGGTATCAGCGCTATCTATGAAAAAACGCCGGCGCATTTCTGGAATTTGTTTCAACCTGCCAGCGATAAAGGATTTCCCTGGCATGCTATCCTGCTCGGTTATCCGATCATGGGGGTATGGTTCTTTTGTACCGAACAATCGATGGTACAATCGGTTTTGGGCGCCAAAAATCTGAAACAGGGGCAATTGGGCGCCAACTTTATCGGTTGGTTGAAGATCCTGGATGTACCCTTGTTTATTATACCGGGGGTGATCTGTTATGTGCTGTATCCGCATATAAATCCTGATGAAGCCTACCTGACGATGGTAACCAATTTGTTTCCGCCAGGGATGAAGGGATTGATCATTGTAGTACTGGTGGCCTGTTTGATAAGCACCATTGGCGCTTCGCTCAATTCGGTGAGCACGGTTTTTACCATGGATATCTATGTAAAAAAATACAAGCCGCAGGCTACTAACCGGGAGATCATTCATGTAGGCCGGATCATTACAGTGGCTGGGGCCCTGGTATCCGTTTCGGTTGCGTTGGCTATTGATCTTATAAAAGGGTTAGACCTGTTTAATGTGTTTCAATCGGTATTGGGTTTCCTGGCGCCACCTATGACCGTTGCCTTTTTATTTGGGGTGCTTTGGAAAAGAACAACGCCCCGGGCTATCAATTATGTATTGACCATTGGTACGGCGTTTTGTCTGCTGGTAGGTATCTTATATTTGTGGGTGTACCCATCAAACCAATACACTTTCTGGCCGCATTTTCTGTTATTGTCGTTTTACCTGTTTGTGGTATTAAGCGTAATGACATTTCTGGTATCGGTATTTGATAAAAAAGGCGCGCTTGCATTGCAGCATGCGACCTATTATAAATCACTGGTCAGCACTGATAAGAAAGTATGGGCCATATGGGCTTTACTGATCGTAGTGATGCTCGGGTTGTATTTATTTTTTAATGGACATTAATTTTTGCATTTAATAAAACATTCCGGATGAATTGCAGACAAGCCATATTGCATCACTCGCTTTGGATCTCCTTATTATTGATGGCCGGCGTTGCCCAGGCACAAAAAGGTGACCTCGCCTCAAAACGTGGGTTGTCCTCAAAAGTGCGGCTCACCCTGGATAAGAATGAGCCCACCTCAAAAGCTGATCCCACGCCGGCCGCCCAGGCAACCTGGATCTGGTATCCTGGTGACTTTGAGATCTGGTTAGCTAACAATATGCAGAACCGCCGTACGGAACGTGGTTCTTTCTTTCCGCCTTTCTGGAAGCTGGACAATCATTATGTGCTGATGGATTTTCATAAAGATGTAGAACTGGCAGAACCGGAACAGATCAATGTATTTGTAGAAGGAACCTATATCTTAAAACTCGACGGAAAGGGTTTTGAGGGTACGCCACAACAGGTAACCATACCTGCTGGTAAGCACCGCATTAATGTAAAAGTATTCAGCCGCGATAACGTGCCGTCTATTTATATTAAAGGTAAAACCATTGCATCTGATTCCTCCTGGCTGGTAACGTTTGAAGATAAAGAATGGATCGATGAGACCGGAAAAACATCAGATGTATCGGCTACTGTTTGGTTAAAAGCCGGCAGCTGGAATTTTAATGATCCGGCACAACGACCTTCTGCATTCAAATTAGCAGTACAACCGCAATCACCCGTAGGCGCCACAAAAAATAATGGTTCGTTGCTGGTTGATTTCGGCAAAGAAACATTCGGGTTTATCCGGTTGCATGGATTACAGGGCAAAGGAAAAGTGTCATTGTACTATGGTGAATCAAAAGAAGAGGCGCTGGCTACCGGTACCTGCGAAACGCTCGACCGGCTGGATGTGAACCTGGGATCAAAAAAGGATTCGGTCATGGTATTGTCGAAGGCATTCCGCTTTGTAAATATTCAAACCGAAGGCGGTGCTACCATTGATTCTGTTTCCATGTTGTATGAATACCTGCCTGTTCCTAACCGCGGTTCTTTCCGTTGTTCAGATGAGTCGATCAACAAAATATGGGATGTTGCTGCGTATACCATGCATTTGAATACCCGTGAATTTTTCATCGATGGTATTAAACGCGATCGCTGGATCTGGAGTGGGGATGCCTATCAAAGTTATCTGATGAACTATTACCTGTTCTTTGATCAGCCCACGGTTACCCGCACGCTGATGGCCTTACGTGGCAAAGACCCGGTGACCAGTCACATCAATACCATCATGGACTATACCTTTTACTGGTTCCTCGGTATTTATGATTATTACCAGTATACAGGCGATAAAACGTTTATTCAGCAATTCTACCCACGCATGCAAAGCCTGATGGATTACTGCTTGCAACGTCGTAATAAGGATGGCATGATGCAAGGGTTGTCAGGCGACTGGATCTTTATTGACTGGGCAAACGGGTTAAGCAAAAAAGGCGAAGTGAGCTTCGAACAGTTGCTTTTCTGCCGCAGCCTGGAAACCATGGCGATTTGTGCCAATATGGTGAACGATACAAAAAATGCAGAGCAGTATAAACAGCTCGCTGCAGATATGAAAGCGAAATTATTTTCCATTTACTGGAACGATACCAGGCATGCGCTTGTACACAGCCGGGTTGATGGAAAGCAAACCGATAACGTAACCCGCTACGCCAACATGTTTGCCATCTTCTTTAATTACTTCAATAATGAGCAGAAGCAGGCCGTAAAGCAACATGTATTGTTAAATGATTCCATTCAAAAGATCACAACGCCTTATATGCGTTTTTATGAGTTGGAAGCATTGTGTGCCATGGGCGAACAAAAATATGTGTTATCAGAAATGAAGAGTTATTGGGGCGGTATGCTGCAGGCCGGCGCTACATCATTCTGGGAAGAATACAATCCTTCAAAGCAAGGTGCTGAAC